>JAGQPC010000631.1 GCA_020426925.1 Planctomycetales bacterium
CGCCATCATTGTCGTAGAGCACAACTGTTGCCCCGTCAGTAAAACGTTATTGGCCGACCACCATGTTCTGGTTATTGAAATCGTTGACGTAAAAACCTTCGGGAATCGGTACTTGCTCCAGGCGATACTGGACCGTCGCTTGCCCATTGGCGAGGCTGGCTGTGAACACGGCCAGCAAGATCGCCCCGCATGTCAGAAACGGAAGTTGAAGAAGAGGTTTTTTCATTGTGGTTTCCTCGTCGAGGTGTTCGGTCGAAATGGATAGGCTGTGGCCGGCTACTCTCACCGCTACAAGTCAGTGCGGATTCCGCGAGAGAATTGGCTCAACAATTTTCGAAAAGAACTCGAGAGAAGTTTGCCATCATCAGCAAGGCAGGAGAGGACCGGTGAAACCTGAACATCGGGCTCATTCCAACAGTCATCGTCAGCAGGCCAGAGCGGGCGTGCTGCTATTTCGTAGCATACTTGGCAACAACCTCAGTGGCTTCCGATTTAAGCAACTGCAACACAATTTGTTGATGCCATCGGTAGCTGGAATCTCCGGATTTGACGCCATCGGCCACTTCAATTCCGCGGGCCAGCCAGTGCTGAGCCTGTGGCTCATCGTAGTTTTCGGCAAAAATCATCGCCAGGAAGAAGCAGTAATACGGAGGCCATTGCGAAACGTGATTGAACCGCAACGACGCCGACTGCAGTCGCGCCATAGCCTCGTCTTTACGTCCCGCGCGATAGAGCAACGCGCCCAGGATCTGTTCACGAATCCAAATATCACCTACGTCGCCTGGGGCCGAAGACCACCACTTATCTCGTTGTAGTGAGTGCTCGAGGAATCGCTCAGCTGCCGCAAGGACGATGGTGTAGTCCTCGACAGACTCTGGCACGAGGGCGTAGGTCCAGGCACCATAATCCGGCCAGGCTCCGCCCCCTTCGAGACGTTGCAACTGAGGCATCAACTGCTCACACAAATCTCCAATGGTTGCGTGGTCCTGCTGCTCTAGTCGAGACACTGCAAGTAGATGCCAACCCCAGGTGACAAAAGGTTCTTCCTTCATCGAAAATCGACAATCGGCTTCTCCCTGTTCCCGTTGCCCCCAGGCAAAATGAAGCGACGCCCGATCAGCATAAGCCCAGGCTCGAAATTGATGCTGTTCCCGCGGCAGGCGAACCAGTAACTCATCTGCGAATCCCATTAGCCGCTCCCTCTGAGCTTCCGTTGCTTTCGTAAGCCATAAACGCGGGGGTATCCATCGCAGCGCACTTGGATCCTGCGGGTTTAGTTCCAGTGCTTTTGCAACGTCATCCAGCGCCCCTTCGACGTCCCCGAGATGAATTTTGGCAACCGCTCTCGTTTTGTACCTATACGAGTAGTCAGGAAACTCCGCCAGAAACGCGTCCAAATCTTGAAGGGCATCTTCATATTCGCCTAACTCGATTAAGACGGCTGCACGTTTTTCGCGGTTCCATGAATTCAGAGGTTGATCGGCAACCAATTCGTTCAGATCTTGTAGTGATTCCTGAATCAAGCCTTGCTGTGCACGCAGTTCCGCGCGGCGTGAGTAGGACAGCGGAAACGATGGGACGACCCGTTGGGCTGAATCCAAGTCTCGCAACGCCAGCTTCATAGCGCCTGTTTTTCTAAACAGCTCCGCCCGTCCAAGGTAGCTCACCGGATCAAACGGATCGAGGCTGATGGCACGGTTGAACGCCTCCAGGGCGTTTTCATCGTCACCATCGGCAAACAGCATCTGAGCCCGAAAGGCCATGGCGGCAGCGTATTCCGGATCGAGTTCCAACGTCACGTTGATGTCTCGCATCGATCGCTCTCGCTCATTGCGGTCCCAAAAGAGCATTGCACGTTCCAGGTGGGCGCGTGCGAGTCGTGGGTTCTCATCCAACACCTGGTTGAGAATATCCATTGCCTCGGTGGGCTTACTCTCGCGTAGCAGCGTCGCCTGCAGAACTTTGAAGTCAGGATTCTGAGGAGACTGCGTCACCGCCACATTCACATGCTCAATCGCTAGCTCCAGGTTTCGAAACCGCGGGTCGAGATTGCCACCCAAAAACCTAGCCAGTTCGGCATGCGCTAACGCGTTGTAGGGCGTGATTCGAAGTACGGACGCAAAATCTCGTTGGGCCTCTTGCGGTTTGAGCAGGTAGGCATAGACGCGTGCCCGTTGCAGCAAGACGTCAACGTTTTCGGGGTCGACTTTCAGCAGCCGATCGAAAAGCTGTTCGGCGTCTTCAAGTAACCGCTTGCGTGCCGATACCGGAACGCGGGCAACCTTGTCATCCACGAGTCCCAGGAGCATCGAATGCACTGTTCGCAGAGCGACATCAAAGTTCTCTCGCGCCTCGCTCAGAGCTTGTTCCTTTTGACGTGATTCGATCTGAGTCTGTCGGGCATAACCCAAACTGATTACGGTGGCAGTGGCGAGAGAAACGGCAATCAAAGCACCCGTCGTAAGCGCAGCCGTGTGTCTATACGCCAATTTCTTCAGTCGATAAAGCCTGGATGGCGGGCAAGCCTGAACCTCGTGCCCTTCGAGATAACGTTGTATATCAACCGCCAGAGCACTGGCTGATTCATAACGCCGCGTGCGGTCCTTTTCCAACGCTTTCATTACGATCCAGTCCAGCTCATTGCGGACGACAGCAGTCAAGCCGCGTCGATCCGTCTTGCGTCGACTTGAAACCGTTGTGGCTCTTTCCGCCACCAAAGTACTGACCCTATCGCTCGGGCGCAACGGCTCATCCTCGCGAATCATCCGTCGCATTTCATCGAATCCAGCTTGGCGAAGCGTTTCGCGATCGAAGGGCGTCTCACCGGTCAACAACTCGTACAGAATCACGCCCAACGAATAGATATCGCTGCGTGTGTCGACATCCAGTCCGCTCAACTGAGCTTGTTCGGGGCTCATGTACGTTGGCGTCCCGATCATCTGGGAGAATCCAGTATGCAGCGATCGATCGGTCAGCGATTGGTTGGTTGCTTTGGCGACGCCGAAATCGATGACTTTGGGGACAGCGTGCACATCGTGCAGCTCGACTAGCACATTGGATGGCTTGAGATCTCGGTGGATTACGCCTTTGAGATGAGCGTGCTGAACGGCGCGGCATATCAGGCTAAACAATTCCAGCCGCTGTCGAGTATCGAAGCGATGTTCGTCACAGTAATCCGTGACCGGAATGCCCTTGACTAGCTCCATCGCAAAGTAAGGCAAGCCCGATTCAGTCGTGCCCGCGTCCAAGACTTTGGCGATATTGGGATGGTTCATCAGGGCTAATGCCTGGCGTTCAGCCTCGAACCGCGCAATGACTTGCTGCGTGTCCATGCCTGGCTTAATGATTTTCAGCGCTGCCGTTCGTCGAACCGGCTCGCGCTGCTCGGCCATGAAAACCACGCCCATGCCGCCCACGCCGATTTGCTCAAGCAACTTGTAGGGACCAACTTGCGTTCCGACCCGACAGTCCGTGATGAGATCGTTCATCACGCCTGTCAAATCAGCTGGGCTGGCGTCCAGCGGACCATTGTCAGATTGATGTGCGCGCAAATATCGATCTAGACGATGACGTAATTCAACGTCTTCGCCACAGGCCTGTTGCAAGAATGCAGATCGCTCGGCTTCAGTTACATCCAAGACCGCAGCGAAAAGATCTGCTTCGTTTCGTTCTGATGCCATTCCTGGTCTCCTCGTAGGTTAGTGCGGATTCCAGGCGAAAAAGGGCTCACACAAAAACTGAAATCTCCGTCAAGCCGTTCCAGCAGACATTCAAGGACTTGAATCGAGCTCCGCGTGCAAACGCGCTCGAGCATAGGACCAATGGCGTTTTACCGTGGAGACCGAAATCCCAAGCGACTCGGCGATCTCATCGATCGTAAGCCCGCAGAAGTATTTGAGTTTGACGACTGCAGCGATTTGCGGGAACTCCTTTTCAAGTCCATCCAGAGCCGCACTGATCGCTTCCACGTCTACTTGTGGTTCTGCCATCGGCAGTTCTAAACAAGAGATTTCCAGGCGTTGCATGTCTCCACCGCGACGCAAAGCGTGCTTTTTTCTTGCACTATCAATCAACAGTCGACGCATCGCTTCTGCAGCCGCTGCGAAGAAATGACCGCGACTATTCCAATGCTGAGCCTGCTCGACATCCACCAAGCGGATATACGCTTCGTGCACGAGGGCGGTCGCCTGCAATGTTTGGCCAGGTTTCTCCTGAGCCATCCTGTGAACTGCCAGCGTGCGCAACTGGTCATAGACCAGAGGCAAAAGCTGTTCAGACGCAGCGGAGTCGCCGTTTTCGATGTCGGAGAGTATTTTCGTTACTTCATTCATTCACCTAGCTTAACCGAATTCCTCCCTCCATACTGCGAATCCTCCGATCTCGATGCGTCGGGCGGCGGTCGAAAGCAGCAGATTTGCTCCGGTGTCGACACAGGTACAGTCCATATCGTAATGTTGGGGACCTTGCAATGGCCGCCAGAAACAACTCGCGGGCCGCATCGCCCGTCCTCGCATTAAGGCCAGCAAGAGGGGCGACGAGATTTGAACTCGCGAAATGGTTTCGGAACAAGACGTTGGAGAAGACGAGGCTCAAAGACGGCGCGATTCGGACAGCTGTTTGAACCGGCAGGGACCGTCACGAGAACATCGTAAACCGTTGCAATTGAATCGACATAGGTAGGCTCTCGCGAGCTTTCCCTGTCACACCACCGGGCGTACGGGTCCGTACCACGGCGGTATCAGCGGTTCGGCTGGGTTGAATGTTCATGATTTCACCATGGCGGGAACTCCGAGTGATCGCCAGAACTTACCAGGCATTGCGTAGTTCAGAGCCGGGCTGCGACTGAGGTGCCACACTCCGTGGAAGCCCTTGAGGATTCGCCTCGTTCCTCTTCCATACCTTTGCCGGTCGATCCTCAATGGAAGAGCGACTACGCGGCCACGGTGCGACGACTTGTTCGTGACGGAGTGGACGCGCCGCTGGTGAAGTTGTTTGTGCACGTCGCCCGAGAGTTTGACTCGGACGCTCAGGGGCTCGACCGAGCCCGCAGTGCGAGCGAAGCGTTTCTCTTTCGCCGCCTCGAATCGCTTCCCGAAACAGAGGGCCGATTCGCGTTGAACCTGGAGTTGCCAATTCCGTTCGATGGATGGGGCAACATGGAAGTCGATCTTGTAGATGCAAGTGCTGGATTGGTGATCGAGCTAGACGGAGGTCAACACTTCTCCAACCGAGATGCGTATCGTCGTGACCGCCGCAAGGATGCATTGCTGCAGGAACACGGGTACTTTGTGTTGCGATTTCTGGTCGAAGACATCGGCAAACAGCTTGACCAAGTTCTTGACGCGATTCTCAGGGCGATTGAACTGAGGTCGAGAACCGGCAAGTAAGCCAAGCCGTTGTCGAGGGCTGTCCTGTCGTGATGACACCCGCGCAGTCTGGCATGTCGTAAACCCCTTCCGATTAACTGTTTAGGGAATCGGCACCGGCATGTGCAATGACCCCCAGTAGTCGGGGCGACAAGACACGGTTAGAACTTTTTTGATACCGCCGGTGGATTCGCGC
>JAGQPC010000632.1 GCA_020426925.1 Planctomycetales bacterium
TCCCTGCCGCACGGGATCTTTAGCAAGATCCATTACGAGATACCCGAAAACCAAGATGCACTGGACTACTAGTCCGCCTAGCAATCGGTTGGGAGGTTCAGCTGCCACTCGCCTAAATGCGCATAGCGGTAGCGCGAGAAAGTGGCTAGATCTGCCAAACGCCAAACACGGAACGTTCAGTTAGCCCGAAGAAAAAGAAGCTCGGAGCGGCCGCCGATTCTTTGTCCGGTTGCGAAACACAATGGTCAGCAATTGCGAACGATGGTAGTGAGACCGAATCTTTCGTTACGTGTTCCGGCGACTGATCGGATGGTACTGCCGGCACGACAGGCCGGTTTGTGCATCCGCACGTACAGACCGATGCATGTTTGCTGTGCGTCGGACTTTCGAGTTCCCCGGTCGTTGGTTCAGTGCGAGAACAGCACGAACCTGAATCGGCAAAACAACAGCAATGCCCAGTCTGCTGTGATTCACAAGCACACGCATGTTCCGTGCATTCGCATTGGCCAGCGTTCACCGGAATCCCGGCGAGCAGCTGCGCAATTGCAACGGCAGCGATCAAGATTGATTTGCGAATTGTGCTCATAAACGAACTCTCTCTTCTCTTATCGTCGATCATCTCGACAAATTCAATAGACGTATTTTGCAACCTATGCTGGCGCTATCGTGGCTGCTGTCGGTTCGCTTGCCTGCCATCTTTCGTCCCGCAGGCCCAATGCAAGCTTAAACTCCATATATCCGCAGTAAAGAACAGGCACGACAAACAATGAGACAAGTTCTATGAACATTCCAGCAAAGACTGGCAGCGCCATTGCCTGCGCTACATCAGCGCCACGACCGCTTGCTGTCATCACCGGTAATAGCCCAGCAAATGTCGTCACAGCAGTCATCAGGCACGGGCGTATGCGTCGACTCCCTGCTGACACAGTTGCATCGCGAATGTCTTGTGGAGTCAGTAGCTCTCGCTTTCGAAACGTCTGCTCCAAGTAGGTTGCCATGACCACGCCGTCATCAACGGAAATCCCAAACAACGCGATGAATCCAACCCAAATTGCTGTGTTCATCTCGATGCCCATGACTCCCAAGCCGATCATTCCTCCTGCAAAAGCAACCGGGATTTGAGTGAAGATCATCAGGGCAATCGGAAGATTGCGGAATTGAAAATAGATGATCAGCAAGTTGATCAGAACGACAATTGGCACGATGAAGATCAATCGCTGATTTGCCTCGATCTGATTTTGAAACGAACCAACTGCCTGAAGTGCGTAGCCCTGCGGTAGCTGCAGTTCGCCGCTCGACTGAGCTTCGTGAAGGGCCTTTTTAACGGTCTGCACTGTTTCTAGATCTCCCGAAACGCCAGCCGATGAAAACGAAACATGGGCAACTAACCTGGCATCTTCACTGTTGATGACACCGGGCCCCCAAGTTGTCTTCATTTTCGTCAGCATATCGAGCGGGACGACTTCTCCCGTGTGAGTGACAACAGGTAGTTTCGCCAGCTCCGCAACATGCTCACGCAAATCGCGTTTGTATCTGACTCGAATCGGATAACGCTCACGCCCTTCAACCGTCTTCGTCAGATTCATGCCGCCTAACGCCGATTCAATGATCTGATTGACCATCATCGTGGACATCCCGAATCTTGCAGCTGTCTCTCGATCGACGTCGAACTCGACATACGGCTTCCCGAGCACAATGTCTGGGTTGACCGTTGCTGCGTCCACATGAGGGATCTGCTTCAGCTTTTCCGCAACAGCGAACGATGCTTTTGCCAAACCGTCTAAGCTGTCGCCGTAAATTCGAATCGCCATGGGAGCCTTGATACCGCTTTGCAGCATCACGACTCGGCCTTCGATCGGTTGGAGCGGAGACGCAGGCGTAACTCCCGGTAGCGTTGCGATTCCGTTAATCTGATTCCAGATGTCATGCACAGTTATGCCGTCCCGCCACTCTGCCTCCGGTTTCAGCATGATGTAGGTTTCGATCATGGAAGCCGGAGCTGGATCGAGCGCAGATTCAGCTCGACCGATCTTTCCCAAAACGTTTTCAACTTCGGGGATCTGTTTGATTAGCGCGTCTTGCGTCTGGAGAACTTCCATTGCTTGCGAAAAACTAGCGGCCGGGTAGAGTGTCGGCATGTAGAACCAGCTGCCCTCGTCGAGTGCAATCCAGTCATCCGATTTCAGCCCTGTCATCGTGTGCTTGAGCGTGACGTAGCCGGGCAAACTGTTCGGCTCACACCCGAGCACTCGCACGGCTGACTCGATGGGTTTCAAAACCGTCGGGAGCCCAAACCAAGCACCGGCACCACCGAGTATCAAAAGAACGGGAATCGAAAGGAAAGCTGCTTTGTGCCGAAGCAGGAATCGAAGAATCGGGACGTATGCCCACAAAATCAGCCGACTAATTGGATTCTCATCGACAGGCCTTAGTCGCTCACCCAGCATCCAAAACATTAGAAATCCACTAGCAAGCATGCTGACAAGTACGGCTACAGAGAGCGGAACGGAGAGGTAATCGGCAACTTCGTTTCCCCACAGCCACAAACATGTTGCGCCAACAAGTAGCCCGAAAACGCCAGTCCCGACGAGCCGAGAACGCATTTTGCAGACACGTGTTTCCAGAAACAGTCGGCTCAACATCGGGACCAGCGTGACGGCAACGATGAGTGACGCGATCAGCGCGAATGTCTTTGTCCATGCGAGTGGAGCGAACAGTTTGTAGTCTCGTCCAGTCAACATGAACACAGGCAGAAAACTGGTGACGGTTGTACACACCGCAGTGACTACGGCAGGTGCGACTTCTGCCGCCGCTTCGTTGATTAATTGAAGGCGGCGCGTCGAGCCGCCAGGTCTTCCGTCACGCTCCCAGTCGGCAAGACTGTCGTAAATTGTTTCTGAGACGATTATGCCCATGTCGACCATCGTGCCAATCGCGATCGCGATTCCCGCGAGTGACATAATATTGGCATCGACATGAAACTGCTTCATGCCGATGAACGCCATAAGAACGGCGATGGGCAACGTTGCAGCAACAACTAAACTGGCCCGAACGTGAAGCAGGAACAGCAGAATCACAATTGCCGTAATGGTGACTTCTTCCTTGAGAGCTCCCGTCAAAGTCTCGACGGTTTCGTCGATCAGCCCGGTCCGGTCGTAAACAGGTGTTATTGTGACCCCCTTTAAGCTTGGCTCAAGTTGAGCGATTTTTGCTTTCACGCGATCGATCACCGCACGAGGGTTTTCGCCGAATCTCATGACGACGATACCGCCAACGGCTTCAGCGCCATTTAGGTCGATTGCCCCACGTCGAAAATCTGGACCGAGCTGAACGTTTCCAAGATCGCGAATTCGAACGGGAATTCCGTCACGCGTAAGCACTACGGTTCGTTCGATGTCTTCAAGAGCCTGTCCACTGTCTTTGGCGGAACCAATAAAGCCTCGCCCACGAATGATGAACTCCATGCCGTTTGTTTCTACGGTCTTCGCCCCTACGTCCATGTTGGAATCTTTGACGGCTTTAATGAGCTGATCGAGCGGGATTTCGTGAAAACGAAGTTTGTCCGGATCAACTTCGACTTGATACTGGCGAACATAACCGCCGACGCTCGCTACTTCGCTAACGCCGGGAACAGATTGCAGTTCAAACTTGACGACAAAGTCCTGCAAGCTTCGCAGTTCAGCAAGATTCATGCCTGGTGGCGGAGTCAGGGTGTAATAGAGTACTTGGCCCAGTCCGGTAGCATCTGGACCAAGCGTTGGCACGACTCCGTCCGGCAACACAGAGCCAACGGTTCCTAATTGTTCTGCAACACGCGACCTGGCCCAGTAGAAATCGGTTGCGTCAGAGAACGTAACTTGCACGAAGCTGTAGCCAAACAGACTCTTGCCGCGGACACTTTCCGCTTGTGGAACTCCCAGCAGCGCCACTGACAACGGATAAGTGATTTGGTCTTCGACATCTTTGGGACTTCGGCCCGGCCACGACGTGAGCACAATGACTTGATTCTCACCGATGTTTGGAATCGCATCGATCGGAACAGTTTGCGTGCAATACCAGCCGTAGCCAATGACCGCCGCTGTCGCTAACAACAGAATCAGTGGTTCACGCACAGAGAAATTGATGATTGAACGGAGCATCATTCATGTCCTCCATGATCGTGAGCACTGCCGTCCTGTTGAGTTGTCGCTGCGTCTTGTTTCCCCGCTCCTTCGGCTGGGAAGCTGCGCACGACTTCACCGCACTGGAGCATCTGGCTGCCGAAGTATGGATTGCGGAGTTCGCTGCTTGACTGCAGCCAATCGCCGCTTCCGCCTTCAACCATCGGACAAAACATTTGGTGGAATGTTGTATTGGCGTTTTGGCCTCGAATGGTTGCGGCAAGTTCAAGAACCGCATGGCTGATCGGCCGAAACGCATTGAGTCGAGCCGAATCAATCTCCATGTGATGCAAGTGTTCAGCGTGCTTCGCGATTTGTGAAAGCTGCAGCTGAGCATCCTTCGATAGAGCGTCGTCGTTAGCTAGTGCCTTGGCCGTTTGATACAGGGACAATGCGTCGTCGGGCGACGGTTTTTGATCATTCGCTAGACTGCTGTGGATCTTGAAATAGACTTCGTAAAGTGATTCCAGCCGATCACCTGTTTCGCCACCGATCCTTGTGATCTGGACTCTCTTCAAATCAAGTGGCGAATTGTTTGACCGATTGGCCGAAGCTCGACTTGGATCAATCAGGCTTGGCTTACCGGCCAATTGCATTTGTGAATCGATCAAGAAATTCCCCGACGTTGCGACTTTTTCGCCCGCTTCCAAACCTTGAACCACAACGACCTTGTCGCGAAGAATCGGCCCAAGTGACAGCTCACGAATTTCGAATCGCCCCGGCTTGGTTTCGACATAAGCAATGCTGTGGTCGCCCGCCATCAACACGGCAGACCGAGGTACCCAAACGGATTTGGATTGTGGCACAGGTTCTTGCGAATAGCCGTAACTGGATGTAGGCACCAGCGGCATACCGCAAATCGGGCAATCACCCGATTCGTCCCGTATGATCTGCGGATGCATTGGACTAATCCACTTTCCTGCCAAGCCCGCGTCATAGACTTCGCCTGTTTGCTGGATGGGAACTTGGATTGTCGCGTCCGCGTAGTCGCCAGGACGAAGCTTGCCAGCGACGTTGGAGAATTCAACTCGTACACCAACAGTTCGTTTTCGCTCATTGACCGTCGGGTCTACAAACGTGATGCGTCCCTCAAGAATCTCACCAGGCAGAGAGTCCAGCCGAGCCTTCACGAGTTGCCCAAATCTGACCTTGGAAGCGTCTTCAGGGAAAAGTTCCAACTTCATCCAGACGGTCGAAAGATCGGCGATGCGGTAGATTGGTTCCCCTGCTTTGATGTATTTCCCTTCGACAACTAATTTCTCCACGACGGTTCCACCGATCGGCGCAAAGAATGTCTGCCGAGAGAACGCTGTGCCACTTTCTTCAAGCTCAAGGATTTGTTCTTCCGTTAGCCCCAGCTCTGCCAGCTTTCGACGGCCGTTGGCCACAAATTTCTCGAGTGCCTGGCGAACTGCCGGCAAAGCCGACGGTGAATTCGCAACAGCTTGCCTGCTGTCCAAGTATTCGACCTGTGCCGAGTAGAGTTCGCCGCTATAGACGACCGCTAGATGGTCACCCTTGGCAACCGTCACGCCCGTGTAGTCGGCGAAGAGTCGCTCGATCCGACCATCGACATACGACGCGATAGTCGCCATCCGACTTTCGTCGACTGCGATAGAACCAACGCTGTTGATTTCCAATGCAACAGGCTCAAGCTTCACTTCGTGCGTTGCGATGTTGGCGAGCCGGCGTTGGGCCGGCTCTATCTGCACAGATAGTTCGTCAATATTCGATCCGCTGGCTCCGGCAGCAACCAACTCCATCCCGCAAATCGGACACCGACCAGGATTTGGCTGACGGATATGTGGATGCATTGGGCACGTGTATTCAACACCAGCCGCTTCGACGCTAGTGGGTTCGCTTGGCGTACCCACTGAAATCCATCCCACTCGCTGAGCAAGGCCCGTTACAACAACAACCAGCAGGCCCGCTGCAAAAACGAGCAGTGGTGTTAGGAGTTTTTCAAACCACCATCGAATTCCCTTAGCTTTCGAAACACTCGTTTGTTTTTGACTTGAGTCGGTGTCCACGTCATGGGTCCTCCGATATCGAATATCGAAAAGAGTGGCCGACTGGAAGTCAGCCGAGTTAGGGTTGGAACCGTGCGACGGCAACTAACCGCGCCGACCACTCAAACTGACAAATCAATGATGGTCTGAATCGTGCGGCGAATCAGAGTTGGCGCTGGGCAGATCAGAAAGGCTGGCGGCTTTGCTTTCGTTCGAAAGTGCATTCCATTTTTCGATGCACTTTGGGCAACAAAACCCGATCATTTGACCGTTCCATTCCACTCGACCTCCATCCTTCGTCACGGGATTTCCCAAAACAGGGCAGAGCGTATTTGCCAAAGCGGTCTCCGCTCCGGTTTGAACATCGCCTGTCTCGGGTGTCACGCCGGAGGTTTCAGCGCATCCAGTTAGAAACACAACCGTCGCCATTGCAGCGGCGACAAAATAGTACGCAAGCGTTTTGAAAGACATTTCGGTTCTCTCTATGTGATTTGCGCTCAAACATCGCGATTAAAAGTCGAGATGAGGCGCAAAATGACGGGATAGAATCTTCAGCGCACGAAGCAGCGCCGAAAATCAAGTCCGCCAAATGCAGAATAGAGCCTGCACAGAAACCGAATGAGCGAATGGGATCGCTTTGATTAATTGGGCCGGACGAAGCGTTGCGTCCGACACCACGCAATTAAGAGAAGTCGAATCAACCGTGGCTAAGTCTCGTTTGACGAGTTCATTATCATTTTCGCCACCAGGGGCAGATTGATCCTGCCTGGAAGTTGAGTCACAGCCACAAGCACAAGCCGTTTCAGTTTTTCCGCAAGCGAGACCACAGCAACAGCTGTTTTCGGCCGCTGCATGCGTTGCACTGCAGCAAGACGCTGCTGCTTTAGAACTCGATTCCGAGCAGCTGCAATTTCCAAGCGACGCCGCGACCAACTGGCTCGCCAGTACGGATACTGCCAGCAGGCATAAAATCGGTCGTTTGTAACTTGCGGAAATCATTGCTCGTACAGGTCCAATCACCTGAGGTCGTACAAATCAAGTTTTACTGCAATGCTCACAGAAGGCAAGTTCAGAAAACGATTTGTTGCGGAATCTTGCTAAGGAACCGGCGGAACAGCAGGTTGCAGTGATGAATCACTCGAATCCGTCGAGGGCTCAACCGGCACTGAAGTGGCGGCATCCGCGCGGAATCCGTCAGTCGGCAACGCAATGCCCGTGGCCTGTTCGATTCTGGCAAGAGCCGTCGCGAGTTGGCCAATGGAACGGTGGTACCCAAACTCTAACGCAAGCGTCGAACGAAAATCGTCAACCAGCCGATCAAATTCGACATCGCCGTTTGTGTATGCCTCCTGGTCGGCCTGCAACGTCCGCTTTGATTCAGGGATAATCGTCGATTGATACAGCCGAGCGGTTTCATTGGCCGCCTTCGCCTGCTCCCAGACATCCACGATCAAAGCGTCGTACTTTTGCTGCACTTCCTCGATCGACGAATTTGCTGCTGCGTTTCGCCAAAGAGCTTCTTGTTCCATGGCGTCATATTTTTCGTGTCGAATCGGCAGGCTCATCATAGCGCCGATTGACCAAGCATCTTCGCCGACACTGACGATGCTGGATGGCGGACGATTATCGTCGATCGCGAACCAGGACACATTCACCGTGAAGTCGGGCCGCCGTTTCAGCCTCGCAATTTCAACGCCCCATCGAGCCGCATGCTTCCGGATTCTTGCAACCTCAATGTCCGGTTGGTTTTCTCGTGCCAGTGCCATCAAGTAATCAACGTCCCATTCCGGAAGGCTGGCTTCAATCTGGTTTGGCAGCGCGATTGGCGTCGTTGCGTTGCGTCCAACCAGACGGTTGATCTGTGCTGTCGTGGACGCCGAACGTTGCCGGAGAGCAACGAGTTGTTCTTCGAGCTTGCCGTATTCCACCGTTCCGGCCAGAACATCGCTTTGCGACGCACTTCCGGAGGCGACTCGCGAGTTCGCAACATCGATCAGCGATTCCAAAATGTCTTGGCTCGCTTTCGTTATCTCGATCTGCTTCTGAAGGACGTAAAGCTGGAACCAGCGAGTTCGTAATTCGCTGGTAATACGAAGTTGCTCTGACTCGTAGACCTGCCGCAGCGCCGCAGCTTCGAAACAAGCTTGCTGAGCTTGCGCGTCCAATCGCGGTAACCACGGAAGCATCTGGCTGAGCGTTAAGTTGGCTCGCTGCGATCCTGCAGCGGTCTCGATCGGATGAGCAAAAGCGTTGGCACCGAGCGTCGGATCTGGAAGCTTGTCGACATAGTGGACCTTGGCAGCAG
This sequence comes from Planctomycetales bacterium, assembly GCA_020426925.1. GTDB lineage: Bacteria > Planctomycetota > Planctomycetia > Pirellulales > Pirellulaceae > JAGQPC01. Next base: position 8,475 of record JAGQPC010000632.1, read on the forward strand.
ACGCGCGATACTCACGCCACATGCGACTGAGAGTTGGATTGTTTGTAATCTGCTGCTCAAGATCCGCCAGCGATTCGTTGCTTGCCTGTGGTTCCGCGGTCGAAACAGGCGAACCGCCGTCCGAGTCGTCCGTGTAGGCAGCTAGCATGATTGCGGGCGAGTTCTGCGGATTAACTTCGGCAGAAGCGTTTTCAACGTCCGAAGGTTTAGCGTCGGTTCTCGCCTGACGTGCTGTCGCGCAGCCGCTAATTAGCGGAATCGCGAGTGCGAGCACACTCGTCATCGTCTTTCTGTTCATCGCCGTTCCAAATGGTTGCGTAGGAAAGGCACGGTTCCAAGTATTACATCGACGACTGCTGTATGGACGTTCGCGGATCTAAAGAAATTGCCGCTTCGGTAGACGGGGCTGAGTTTTCCGCCGAGCTATCAGCGTATTCCCCCTCGCGACGCAGTGGATCTTGCCAAAGATCGTTGCGGCACGGGAAGTTTGGCAACTTCCACTACGAAGTAACGCATGAGGACGCGTGGTTTCAATGAGCGTGCTTAAGATGCTCCGGCACTTCATACCCATGCTGAAGATAGGCCAGCAGAGCCGTCACTTCTTCTTGATCAAGGACGTTTAACAGTCCGGTTGGCATCGACGACGTGCGTGATGCAACCTGCGATTCAATGTCAGAGCGTTTGATTGTGATCGTTGTTGTCGGGGTCAGCAGGTTGGGCATCAGTTCGATTTCGGCAGGCGACTGTTTGACAATCATGCCAGACAGTACTTTGCCGTCCACGGTCGTGATCTGATAGTTGCGATATTGTTCAGCGATTTCTCGTGATGGTTCTATGATGTGTTGCAGCAAAGCAGAACCCTGATACTTTTTGCCGATCTGCGAAATGTCAGCACCGATGTTCTCTCCGTGTCCGGCCACCGAATGACATTGATTGCAGCGAGCCTTCATGAATGCTTGCATACCGCGCATGACTGACGTTTCATCTTTCGGTACGACGACATCAACGAAGTCGGCAACTTGCCACTCATACTGAGCCTCCGGTGTCCGTTCGGCGAGTAACCGTTCTGCGTGCTCGTCAGATGTCGCGACAATCATGTCACCTCGCATCACAACCCAATGGCCTGGAAATGTACACAGATATGGATAGATGCCTGGCGTTGCCGGCGCGTTGAAACGCAAAACGTGAATGCGTGACTTACGAGTTGGGCCGATCATCGGCGAGGCGTGCAAAATGAGATCCGTTTGAGAAGTTGGAATGAAATCGGAGTTTGCGTTTTTTGGATCCCTAGCCATTTCGTTGGCGGCCATTCCCACCGCTTCCACAGCTCCCGGTTTCAGAATCAGCAAGTTATGGTCAGTCGCATCAGGATTCGTGAAGACGAGCTTCGTCGGTTGGCCTGGCCGGACCGTGAACACTGTTTTTGTGTACAACATCCGTTCCGGCATGCACGAAATGTCGACGCGTGCGATGTCTTTTTGACTGTCAAATTGAGCGTCTCGTCCTGACGGAGTCGGTTCGCGCAAAGTATCTATCTGCGACGCCGACTTTAGAATCGACGCAATGCGACCATCTGGCTCGTCTTGCCAGTATTGTCGCAACGCTGCAGAACCGAGCGATGACGTGATCGCGTAAGTCAGATGTTTTCCGTGCGGATGATTCAGAACGTCAATCGCGGCGTCAAAGGCGTCGCGTGAACCGATGTAGCTGGCGGCGATGATCGCTTCCATGCGTACCATCGCGTTCGCGTCGTTCGCGGCCGACCGCAGTAGCCTCGCCGCATCCGGCATTTCCTGATGCCAATATCGCAGTTGCTGCGTTGCTGCAGCGCGAGCATGCCGGTTTTCGCAAGCGAGCAACTCTCGCAGCAAATCTGTCTTCGTCTCGCCAATCCAGCGATAAGCCCATATTGCCTCGATCTGATGATGGCGAAAACGGCTATCGGAGCTGTCAAGTTTCCTTGTCCACTCGTCCAACGCGTGCCTAACTTCTGTCGAGTCACGACTGCGCAGTTCTCGTTTCGCCCAATATCGATATCGATACTCCGGACGTTTCAAAACGTCGAGCAACTCCGGAATCGTAGAGTCCGCGATGCGAGGCGGGTATTGTAGAGGTTTTTAATTAGTTGTGATTCTACAAATGCGGCAGGAATGGCGATCTCGTCGTTGATTACGCAACGAATACTGAGAGTGT
>JAGQPC010000633.1 GCA_020426925.1 Planctomycetales bacterium
CGTCGGTCGAGCCATCATCCACAACAATGATCTCAAGCAGAATTTCAAGTTTGAGAAGTCTTTCAACTACGGTTCCTATAGTGTTCGCTTCATTAAAAGTTGGAACGATGACGGAGAGCGTGTCATTTCTGAGCAAGTTCACTAGTTGTCGCCCCGCTCCTTCCTGCTTGCATAACGAAAGGCCCTGATTCCAACCGCCGCAATCGTTGCGATGACAATCAACGCCGTTCGGACCACGTATTGATCGGTCGATACAGCTGGACCGTTGATCCAGCGGAGCACAGGATACAACACTAAAGTCGTCCAACCTGCAAACTCTAACCAGTCGACAACCTCGTCAACGGGTATCTCATCATCATTCTCAGGTATTCGTTCGCCAAGCATGTTCTGCTTTAAAATTAGAAAACAATGTGTGCAGTAGTTTGCATCGAATATCGGTTACCAGTATAACCATGGGTGAGCTCTTATCCAGTGAAAGGGACCGCTGTGGCAAGCAAAATCCGGTTTAGTAAGAGTGACGCTCTGATCTTGATTTTGTGCGTTGTCCTCATCGCCAACCTGTTAGTGATGTATCTCCCGCATATCCGCGAATATGCTCGAAGAGCAACGTGCAGTAGCAGGATGAGTGACTTAGCCCGTGGGCTTTCTGGCTTCCACGAGGCTAACTCGCGATTTCCTTCCGCTGCTCGGTGGCAATTGGACGGCGTCCCCGAACTCGATTACTACAATCCCGAAGCGCCGTGGCCAGGAGCGTGGCCAAACATTACTGCAATACATCCGGGCAGGGATTATGACACATCCTACGAGAATTGGGCTGCTGAGGTATTACCGTACGTGGTTGACGGCGACGGATTCGAAACGGGCGACTTTGACAAGCTCGTTTCTGATGAAGCAAATGTCCAATTTCGCCTTCAGCGCGTCGAGGTTATGGTGTGCCCGACCGATGATTTCAACAACCCTCAGAATCATTTTATTCGGTCTCTCACGAAAGGCGGTACTACCGAGCATTCTCGCGGCAACTTTGCAATTAACGGCGGCACGCAACGGGACTGCCAAATTCCGGGACAGCCTGCAGATCCATGCCCGAATGGATTTTTCTTCGAATACGATCCGCACACAGGAGATTTTGCGTGGTGGGGAAACGGTGTAGCGGGAATCAACAAGTCATTTGCGTGCGATCAAATTGCCAGAGGGCTTTCAAAAACAGTTTTACTGGAAGAAGTGCGAGCTGGAATTGACCCGATCGACCCTAGAGGAGTTTGGTCACTGGGACAAATCGGTGCAAGCATCACATGGGGACATGGGATTAATGGTGACGCGGGCGCTCCTAATTGCCAGCACGATCGTTCGGACGATGTCGCAGGATGCGGCAAGTTAACTGACAAAATCGGCCGTCAGCGGCTGCATGACGAACGCATGGGGTGCTGCTGGTATTGCCAGGGAAATGTGCAAGCTACGGCAAGAAGTATGCATCCAGGCGGAGTGCAGATCGCCATGGTGGACGGGGCAGTTCGGTTCATAACCAATAACGTATCGGCTGACCTGTGGCACATAATGCACTCAAGAGAGGCATCATCAACAAGGAAAGATTAATGCGTAGCATTGCCTGCCAACGCACGACGTCTTCGATTCTGATTGCGTCACTCATTGCACACGCGTCCGTAGCGGTGAGTGAGGATGCTCCAAGACTAATCAAGAACACCATCGGAATGTCCTTTTGCCCAATACCTGATGGGTCTTTCAAAATGGGACAGCCAGATGTCGGTGTCGGCGGTTTCGAGATTCCCGATGAAGTTCGACCCCATCAAGTTTCGGTTAATTCCTTCTATTTGGGTACGACGGAAGTAACAGAGTCGCAATTCGCTGCCGTCCTGAAAACAGGTGACAAACACGAAGGCATTTCGGGACAGATGCCCAGAGTTAATGTCTCGTGGTTTGAGGCGGAAAAATACTGCAAACTTCTCACGGAAGTCCCAGCGGAAAAACGGGCGAATCGTCGTTACCGTCTGCCAACTGAAGCAGAATGGGAATATGCATGTCGCTCTGCGACGTCAAAACCCTATAAGTTCACTAATGACGCTGAAAAGATCAAGCAGACTGGCGCGAGCGGTGGACGGATGTTGGTAGGTCTCAAATTGAAGCCTGTCGCATCATTTCCGCCAAATTCTCTCGGCTTGTATGACATGCGTGGTAACGTTTTCGAATGGTGTGCGGATTGGTACTCACGTGATTATTACTCGAAGTCACCTAAGGCCGATCCAAAAGGTCCGTCAGATGGAGAATTCAAGATTTTTCGCGGTTCCGACTGGGTCTTCTCTGGCGATGGGTGTCATTTGAGTCGTCACCCGACTGAACCGTGGCGGAAGAATCCGTATATCGGGTTTCGGATCGTTTGCGAAGTTGACAAGAAATAGTGTCGAACAAGTGCAAATTTAACTGGACAGTTTCCATTGCATTGGCGCCGCTTACGTGCGTTACGCTTCTGCTGCTTGTCTGTCTGGGGCAGCGGGCGATCTTTGAATGGCGGTTTGGCGAACTGTTCGATCAGACGGGCTATCAGACTTCATCGGTTTACGCTGTCTGGCGATTGCGCCATGGCCTCGAACTGTACATGGATCCGTCGGAATTTGGAACTATCACGTTTTACAACTTTGCCTTCTATCGCATTTACGCGTTTATTTCCCAACTTCTATTCGTCAATGATGAGTCATTAATCGTTTTTCTCCGGTACGTTACGATCTTTTTCGGCTTTTGCGGGGTCGCCATTCTCTATAGATCGATCGTTTCGCTTGCGAGAACCGCTTCGCTGTCTGGCAAGCTCTTTGCGCTCTTTGCGTCAATTTGCACTTGGATCGCAATTACGCCCGTCGGTCCGTGGATCATCGCAGTTCGCCCTGATATTCTCGCCGCATGTTTTTCGCTAAGCGGACTTGTCTTGTACTTGCGATCTGCACAACAGCCGGGAGCTTTGCTCTCCGGGACTTTGCCGGCGGCCCTCTTCTTTCTCGCATGGGCCACGAAACAGCCTTCAATCGGCTTGTTCGTTGGTTGCATCGTTCACTCGGTTGTTATGCAACGCAACTTTGGTACGGCCATGCGGCTTGCGATTCCATTTAGCATCGGAGTATTTGTCGCGTTTTGGATACTTGGAGACCAATACTGGATGAACACGGTCGCCATACCATCAACAAGCAGGATCGTATGGAATCCATTGTCCGTTACGAATTTCCAGAATCTATTGCTAAGCAACCAGGTTCTCTGGGGATATGGTGTTTTAGCCATGCTTCTGAATTGGCCAACAGTGCGCTCACGCAATTTTGGCAAGCACCTGCCGTGCATACTTTGCTGTATTGCCGTAACTCTTCCATGGAATTTGCTAACAACGTTCCGCGAGGGTGGAACTGACAACGGGATGCTCGAAGCCCATTTGGCCTTTGCATTACTTTCCGTTGCGACAGCAGCTGAAGCAATCGAAAAACAGCGAGTGTGGGAATGCGTAGCGATAGGCGTTCTAGGCCTGCTCATGCTTTATATGCCACTGTCCGTTATTCGAAACACGCATCCAGATTTTGCTGCCGTCGAATACGGATCGAGACAAGAGATCCGCGCTCAGATTGAGCAGATGGCGACGCCAGTTTTTGTTGGTGAGGCAACCGACATGAATGAAACACTTACGCTGCCATGGATTTCAAGTGCCAACAGATTTCCGGCATGTGTCCCGGAGGTATTTACCTACTCTACGGCGGTCCGAGAAGGCGTTTTGCCCCCCGACATTATTGAGCGCCTTATCCGGAAGCAAGAATTCGGTTCGATTGTTGTTGCACGAGAGAGCAAGTGGGCCCACGTCATCGGCATTGCTCAAATGTCCGGTTATGTGAAAAACCAAGAAATCCATGGCACGGTGATTCTTGAAAGGAAAAATGAGAACTAAAGTGTCGATTGTGATTCCTTGCTACAACGAACGTGAGCGGATTCCATCCTTTCTCGACGAAATACGGCAATATGCGAATGCAAACACGAGCATTGAGTTGGAGCTAATTATTGTAGACGATGGCAGTACAGATGGAACCGGGACGATTGTTGAGCAGTACGGCCTTGAGAATGACCTCAAGATTTCGGTTCTGATCAGTCCGGAAAATTCAGGTAAGGGACACGCGGTTACACGTGGTGTCTTGAGTTCGACTGGTGCGTACGTACTATTCTGTGACGCGGACGGTGCGACGCCAATTCAAGAGGAACGCAAGCTGCGCGATGCGATTCGGGGCCAGGTGAAAATGGCGTTCGGCAGAAGGAAAAGGCGGCAACGCAAGTTTACCCGATGGATTATGGGACGAGTTTTCTCCGGATGCATTTCTATCCTACTGCGTAAAAGAATTTACGATTCTCAATGCGGATTCAAAATGTTCGAAGGCAGCACGGCTAAACACTTATTCGCACAGATAGACGAGCAGCGATTTGCATTTGATGTGGAGATTATGGCCCTGGCAATGCAGGCTAACTTGCGTTGGGCAACTGTGGAAGTGGAATGGGCCGAAATCCCAGGTGGAAATGTTAGAGTTATACGAGATGGACTTCAGATGCTGCTTGCACTTCAACGAATCCGCAAAAAGGTCCTCCAATCTCGTTAGCTTCCATCTTTGCGATTGCCAAGACGACGGAATACATTAGCATCAATCGAGTACGGTTCAAACTTGGCAGAACCATCACACCGAACAACGTTCCAACCATTCGTGTGGATACTACCGAAACAGTATCCCGACGTAAAACCGCGGGCATCTTGTCGTGGGAGGTTAGGTTGCGACTCAAGTTTCCAGAACTTGTCCGAAATTGTCTCACTCGTCCATCGCACGATATCCGCATCATCGCCCTGAAACATCGATGAGTCGTCCCCCGGATCATGGCCGTTGTAATAATTCTGCGGATTGAGATATTTCTCACCGAACATGTACGTCTTGCTCAGTCCATCTTTGATGTGCTGCGAGCGTACAACGCTTCGCGAATAGAAAATGCCATTGGCCCGGCGTACGTTGTTCCCTCGCTTCCATGGGAATTTCTTTGATGCGGCAAGCGTTGCTGGGCCAGCCCCAAGGTTGGTGTACAAACTCCCGCCATTGCCAGCATAATCAGATCTCGATTGAACCACGGAAAACTCCGAGTTCTTAAACCCGTCCTTCTCATCGGACCGAATGTTCTTGAACGGGCCCACACCGCGACGGCTGGGACAAGAAAAAACATCAACTGTCGCCTGTTGTAATTTTAAAAGTGACTTGGATTTCGGGGCCAATGCTTCCCCGTGTCCAATCGCTCGAACAGAATTTTCTTCAAGATACGGGAGGATGTTGTATGTCCACCCGCCGGGTTGGTCCTGACCGTAGCCTCGATCGGGGTCTCCGCACCAACTCCAATTCCATCCACCAGCCGGAAAGTGTTGGTGCGCCGACTCGTGAAGGATGGCGGCAGTTCCTATCTGACGTAAGTTGTTGCGGCAAGATATTATGCGAGCAGCTTCACGAGCCGATTGAACTGCTGGCAGGAGCAGTTGTAGTAGCAAGCTGATGATTGCTATTACCACCAACACCTCAATGAGGGTGTACGCTTTTCTTTGCAGGCCTCGGAACTCACTTAGTCCATTTTCGGACATCGGGTCAGCGGGAAGATTTGTCACAACGTCATGCTCGCGTGGATAGAATGCCAATTCGTTTCAATCGCCAGGGGAAATTCCGTTAGACTGAGAACTGTGAATCTTTTCAATATGCATCTGAAAACAGTGAGTCTTTCGGCAGAATCCGCGATTTGCGTGGCAGAGCAACTATTTTTCGGGTTGACTGGTAAGATGCTTGGCATCAAAAAACGACAGCAGTGCACGGCAGGCGAAATAACCAACCAAACCGCATGCGGGAGCAACAGCAACCGCAATCACCCAGTTTGTCGTTGAGGATATTCCGTCAACTCGCACGATGAGTTCGGGTAAATCATTGCCCGGATTTGCGTCTAGCATACTAGGATGCGGGACCGTTCGGTACTCAAAGTTGCCTATGCGAAAAATCGCAAACGCGAAGGGAATAAGGGCTGCTGCCACGGCACAATAGGATGCACAACTATTCCACATTTTACGTACCACCATTAAATGAATTTACGAAGCACACAACCGAACGTCAAATGGCCACCGTCTGGACCTCTGTATATTACAGCAATGGCACTCTGGGTGGGGTGTAATTTTGTGGCCTTCCGAGATGTTGTCTGGCCACGTTGCGCTAGTTTCGTACGAGTGGGGAATCCGTCCGTCCGGCTGAGGAGTCACAGTCAATTTGGCCAAGATGCATGGATTCTATCTTGCGTCTTTCCGTACGTCGAACAAGGGTATTTCGTGGACGTCGGCTCAGGCCACGCAACGCTTGGCTCAAATACGAAGACTCTTGAAAATGCGGGGTGGCGTGGCGTCTGCATAGACCCTTTTCCGACTGGCGATTGGGCTGGACGCTCCGCGAAATTGTACAACGACGTAGTATCGAGCAAGTCAGGAGAAATAGTGGAGTTTCGAAATGCCGGAGGTCTCGGGGGAATAGATAGCCACATAACATCGTATCGAAAGGATGTCGAGGAGCACCCGCTGACCAAACTGGCGACAACGACGCTTGAGGAAGTGCTCGACAGAGCCAATGCCCCAAATCACATCCACTACATAAGCCTCGACATTGAGGGGGCTGAGTACGAAGTACTCAGAGTCTTCCCCTTTACAAAATACACGGTTGGCGCCTTCACTATAGAGCATAATTTTGAGGAACCGAGAAGGTCTTTGATTCGCAAGTTGCTCACGTCCAAGGGGTACTCACTTGCGCAAGAGTGTGCGGTTGAAGACTGGTACATCCTTCGAGACTAAGCAAAACGCCCCAAAAGACACCTAAGCGGTGAAACGCTTGCTGTTTGTTTTTGGCGAAAAACGAAAGATATCGGAACAACTGTATGAAGACGGTCAAAGTGAAGCGAGTATTTTGGTTGATCGTGACCATTCACGTTGCGCTGTTGATGTACGGTGCAAGTGTGCATAGCCCAACACTTAATGAGCCAGCCCATTTAGTCGCCGGACTGAGCAATTGGAAGTTCGGCAGATTTGAATTGTACCGAGTAAACCCCCCACTAATACGTATGATTGCTGCACTCCCCGTAATGATCGTTGGTTACGAGGAAGATTGGAGCGGATTCTATGAAGAGCCAGGCGCCAGACCGGTTGTCGAAATGGGTGAGGACTTCGTATGCACAAACGGTGAGAGGACATTTTGGCTGATTACGTATTCCCGGTGGGTATGCATTCCTTTCAGTGTGCTGGGGGCTGCCGTCTCCTTCAAGTGGGCAAGCGAGCTCGCCGGCTCACGAGCCGGATTGCTCGCCGCTGTTTTTTGGTGTTTTTCCCCTAACATTCTCGCATATTCCCAGTTGATCACTCCTGACGCGCATGCCGCCTCGCTCTGCTTGCTATCCTGTTTTGTCTTTTCGAAATGGCTTACAAGACCAACTTGGCGGCTGGCATTGACCAGCGGCCTAATTCTCGGGTGTGTCGAGCTGGCCAAAACAACATTCATCATCCTTGGACCGCTGTGGTTTGCGATATGGCTGGGGTATCGCTTTGCACGGACGGCGCCAAAAACTGCGATGCTCCGCGAATTGGCGATGTTGGCCACTCAATTATTCCTTGCGCTTTACGTGTTGAACGCCGGCTACGGATTCCAGGGCTCATTTGCTCCGCTTGGCAAGTACACATTTGTTAGCGAGCTCTTTAGCGGCGGGGTGACACCAACTGGCAACCGTTTCGCAATGACAATGCTGCGCGAACTTCCGGTTCCGCTTCCCACTGAGTACGTGAAAGGCATTGACATTCAGCAGCGAGACTTTGAAACATTCGGGCAGCCATCCTACCTGAACGGCGAGTTCCGCGACCATGGCTGGTGGTACTACTATTTAGTCGTCCTGTTGTTGAAATTGCCGATCGGAACACTACTCTTGTTAACCAACAGCGTATATAGCCTGTTGTCCCCGCGCAGCCGACACGTTCGGCATGGCCTTGCCGTTTTGTGCTTATTGCCAGTGGCAATTTTTGGCGTCGTCTCGTCGAAGTCGGGATTTAGTCACCATGGACGCTACGCTTTACCTTGTCTCCCATTTGTATTTATCGTGATTTCGGTGGTTTTAGGTCGAGCTCCGCGCAATAGGTTTCATCGCACGTGCGTCGTCGCAATGCTCGTTAGTTCGTGTTTCATTTGCCCGCACTACTTGTCATTCTTTAATGCTGGTTGCGGCGGCCCCCGTCGGGGTAGCAATTACCTCCTTCACAGTAACATTGATTGGGGGCAAGATCTTATTTTCTTCCGCCGTTGGCTCAAGAAACATGGCAGGGCCAAGGCCGGGTTAGGTTATTACGGCGCTTTCGATCCGACGCAAGTCGGAATAAACGAAATAGAGCCCATCGACGTTGGCAATGATTGGAATGCGATAAGCGTAAACGTGGCCCGAGGGCACACCCGCGCGATCGGAACGCGACGGAACAGGCAAATGCTCGATGACGAAATTTATCGCCACTTTTTCGGTCGTCCACCCGACGGTCAAGTTGGCTATTCGATCTTATTATTTCGCGCTGCCGAATAACCACTCTCTGGGAGTACCGCCGCACCTTTTAGCGGGATATCGAACCGCTTGCTATTATCTAACACCTCAACTAAAAGATTAATTTTTTCGATTCTCCCCAGGTCATCATTTTTTTCGATTTTTGGCAACCATCGAAGCTGCAATTTGCTACCGATTGTCTTCCATTCAATCTTTTTAGCGTCCTCGCCCCTTATGCCTGCAATGCGCAATCTGTTATTTCCACTTGAACTGAAGACAGTGAAGTTCATCCACGAAGACGACTGGTCCACTTTCTTTGAGATCACGAAAGAAGACGGCTCAATCCGGTACGGTGATGAAACACTCACGCCAATGTATCTCTCCATACGCACATCGTTCGGTCCTGCATAGATCAGGCGAAGCGCCGTTCGACGTCCACTTGGGATAGGAGCTTTGAATTCACACCGAAAACGCCTTTCTTGAGTTCTTGGGGCCGACGAGGATATTTCATCTAATTTGCAGCCGGACAGAATAGACTCGACCTTCATTTCCGAAAACTCAACGTTTCCCAGTATATTGTTGCGTACGATAACGTCCTTTTCGATTATTTCGCTGCTGTGATCAATAGTAAGGTTGATATCATCCGGAAGAATTATATGCGGAACAACATCGACGGTGAGTTTCACCTGCCAGACCTGCAAGTGACCGTTCCGATTTGTCGATATCGCGATAGTTTTTTCAATAACACTATCGCTAGTGGCTGTTTTCTGTGCATTAAAACCAACGGGAAATACTTTTTCGCTGTGTGGTGGAATCGTATGCCCTTGCATGTCGCTTGCGATACAACCACACGAGGCAATAACCCTTTCGATCAATACCGCATCGTCCGTGCGGTTGAAGAATTTCAATTTGCCGCTCACAACATCACGAGGTCCGCATTTACCCAAGTAAACACTCGACTCCTGGAAACCGATTTCACTTTGCCACAAGAATGATGCTATAGAGCAGCCAGCAACGCATGCCGTGACACAAGTTGTCGCGGCAAGGATTATCGCGAAAACTCGGCGATTGATGTTGATCTTCAAGGTACTAGCATTCGGGTTGTTTGTTACGTGTTGCGAGCGCACGCAGAATGCGTGGGAAGTGCCTGCCCGTATCACTTAAGCGTTCGCCGTTGTCGGCTGTACTCCTGGGAAACGGCGAACGTTGACTGTCATTGGCAACATGACTACGAACTAGAGCACTGAGTATCCGAGCTATTGCACTGATTGACGTTGATCGAATACGGCCCTGCTGCTGTCCCGTCTTGCCCTTGGCAGACACCTCCAACTCGACGCTTGTATTTGGTAAGATTATTTACGTTTGCACACTCGATCGCCTCTTCATCGCAATTGCCGGTACCACCGTCTTCGCACTTCTTTCCGGAATGATTTCCAATGTCCATATACCAGTCAATTTCGTCATCATCATCGTCATCCCAGCCGATGCAGCCAGAGCAACCATTCAGCTTGTCTATGCTTTTACAACATTTGTTGTTGCCAGCCCACACTACACCGCCCAGCATTCCAAGTACTGCAGAGACAAACAGGACTCTCTTGAAATCAAAAATGTTCATTTAAGTTACCTCGTTTCGTTAAAGTATGCCGGTGCCATATGGCGGCACCAGCCAAGGGAAATAAAACGCCTTCACGCAGCGGACTTCCGTCGCCAAGCTAATAACCCAACCAGTAGCACAATAACCCCGGCGTTTATGGCAAGCGCCCATGAGCCGACAAGGCTACTGCCACCATCGGATTGACTGTTGAGTCCGGAATACGATCCTAAGTGAAATGGATCCTTTACAATCGTGCCTGAATCGATTTCAAACAAGGGGACGTCATACCGTCGTTCGATTCCTTCATGGGAAACCAATTCATGGGTCACTGATTGTGTGTATGCCTGTGGTAGATCAATTGTAAATATGTCTTTGCCAGGCATCAATTTATGCGATGTGTAAAAGACACTCACATTTTCAGCTAGCAGGCCGCCTGACTTCAGCTTCTTGTACTTCAGCTTTGTAACCGTTTCAATTTCGTCGTCAAATCCCGTTATTGCAAGGACGGGAAGCATGTTGTCCAGCACCGAGAAGCTAACACCGACGAACGACTTGTCGTCGCCAGTCGACGACTTCACGAAAATTTGTGCTGACGCACCGTCATCCGACAGGCGTATAGTTTTGCTTTGGGCGCGTGAAAGCATCGAGGCAATGTACTCGACCGGCTTATCGCCCAGGCGTGGCATCCACTGGTCCTGCGGCAAAAGAGGGCGTCGCGATGGCAAGTCATCAACACGCATGATCTCGACCGTATTGCTTGTTGTGTGAAAGAACTCCCATGATTGGGGCATTTCGTTGTGCCGAACCACTTCGACGGTTGATGCCGTTTGACTATTAAATATTTCATAGAGTGCCGTGCTATTGCCTATGGTTACCGAAAGGTCTGACTCGGTTTTCGGGCTGACGGAATACTTCATGGTCGCGCCACTTCCGTCCAGGGCGCGAGCTATTTTGGTTGTTGGACTATCCACGGTCTTATCGACATTTGTGACATGATAGGACGCAGTGAAACTCCCAAGCTGCTCTTGATTTGTCTTCAGCGCATCGAAAACCACCTCCAAAATATCACTGTCATCATCCGACGGAGGATCAGCAGAGGCGGCTTGGTGGCCTGCGACAGAAGTAAACACAAGTACGACCAAGCACCGTGTCAGGGATGACGAGCATATACTGACGTAATCCGAAATCATTGATTTATCCTTCCCGTGGTCTTGCTTGAGCGAGCGAAGGTTCCGACGGACGATCGGGAGTCTCCTCAGCGTTTCAGTTTCAAAGCGGAAAGGCAGCCACCTAATGCCCGGCCGCAATTAGTGGAATAATATGATGTGCCCAAAAAATCGCTTAGCCTAAACATCAGTTCCTGTATTGGCCGACGCACTAAGGTAAGCTCGCTGCGGAACCGCCCTATTGTGATGATCTGGCATCCTACCAGGGTGGTCAAAGTTTCGCAAGAAGTAATTTGCATCTTGCATAGCAAGGCTCATCATGGAGATATTCGGAAACGAGCGCCAATGCATAAGTGAGATTTTTCCCAAACTGCCGCGAAAGCTACAATCTTTGACACTTCTTCTACTTGATCGTCTTCAGCCGTGAATAATCCGGGCTTATAGATTCACGATTTTTCTTGATAGGCCTGCCGGGCTCGAGTGTGTAGTTCGAATGACATCGCGAGGATTTCTGTGGATCTATTTAACTAACTATTTATTCTTTCATTTTCGTCGCCTGGAAACCGTTGCTCTAGCAGATGGCGGACGACGTCGGCCATCTTGATGCCTTCCATCGCGCAGCGAGTCTTGACGCGTGTGTGAAGGGAAAGGGGCACGTCGACCGTAAATCTTTTGGTTGGTTCGCCCGGTTCTGGCTTGTTGGCCATGCCGACCCATTCGTCGGGCGTGACAGCCTCTTTGTCTTTGAGGCCCGGTTTACTGGCAAAGGTGACTTTCTTTTTCATTTCATCATCCTTTCAATCTCGCGAGTGAGCTGGACGATCTCTTCGGCCGCTGGGCTGCCTGGCGCCGTTTCAAAAACGGTTTGCCCTTGAGCGGCGGATTCGGCCAATGCAACCCTTTGGCAAATCGCGGTTTCCATGACCGGAATTGGATAGTCTGCGAGAGCGTCAGAAACGTCTCGACCCAAAGCCGTATTTACGATTTTGCGATTAATCACAAAAGCGGATTTGAGGTTTGGCTTGTAAACGGTCGCCTCGTGAATCAAGTCGACTATCTCCTTTGCGGCCCAAACGTCATATGGCGACGGCTGCACCGGGATTAGCACCAGATCGCTGGCCATGATGGCGGCGCGTGCCACGTCATAAACTCGCGGCGGCCCGTCTATGATGACTCGGTCGTAGCCTTCCGCGAGCGATGGCAGCTCCTTATGGATGGACGGCTTTGGCAGTCCGGCAACCGGAAACAACGGATCGCCATCGCGAGAAGCTGCCCAGTCTAGCGCCGAGCCTTGTGGATCAGCATCCACCAGCAGCACTCGTTTCTTTTTGCGCGCCATCGCATCGGCGATGTGTACGGCGAGTGTCGTTTTACCGACGCCGCCCTTTTGATTGAGGAGTCCTATTTTCATTGCAACCTTCCTTGTTTCCGATTTTGCAGAAATACGATTCTGCGATTAGCACCATCAGCACGAATGGTCAAACAAGGAATAACGACAAAGCGTGAAATCGCAAATACGATTCAGCGTGTAACCGGAAAGACACAGTTGCGATTTGCTTTGCTTGCGATGAAACGTGTTTGAACAAACACGACGATGCGACGAAGCTGATTTCCGTTTATGCGGAAACACTGTTTTACGATAAAACACGTCCTTAAGCTTGCTTAAGGGAAGACGTC
>JAGQPC010000634.1 GCA_020426925.1 Planctomycetales bacterium
AAAAGCCACTGCACGGATACCGTACGGCCACTACTGGACGGTTTGTTTGGCGAAACGCGATCGCTCTACAAACGGCTGGCTCAGTTCAGTGCTCTCGACGACCCTGAAACTTATGACTTGTTGGCGAGGCGTCCGTATGAATGGCTGGTTGAATGCGGAGGGCGACTCGCCGACCAGCTGTCACGATCAGCGGGTATTTACATTCCCGCAGAACATGTTTTGCTCGATGCACCGCCGTCCAAATTAGAAGTGCAGTTCGATATCGATGTCTACTATCCGAAAGAAGACTGTTATCGAACGCTAGGAGACGTGTCGCCTGTCGTACGAACGCTTGCCGAGATCCAGTTCGACCGGATTGTAAAACGCGTTCGGGTCTATGTGCATCCGAGTGCGAAGGAACAGTTGCCGGCTAACCTAGACGTGGCTGCAATGGTTCGCGAGGTCGCTAGTTCGTAGGAATGCCGCGATAACGCTCTGTTCCCAGCGTCGTCGAACTTTCCATGCTCAATCCGTCGGAAAACCTGGGGACTAACCAGGAATTTTCCGCGACTGGAACGGTGACTGTGACTGTGACAGAATCTGCCGCCGTGGTAAGCGGGTCTGGCGTAACGACAACAGTGGAAGTGTTCACTCGCAAGATATCCAATTGGTTCTGAGCAGCTGCTTTGACGTCGTCGACCGATGCGCCAGGAACGATGCCCACTCGAGCACCTTCGTAGGAGGCATTGTCCGCAGCGTGACGCAAAATGTTCAATCGCGAGAACTCGATCATGCCGAACACGAAGGTGAAGAACACAATGCTCACCAAAGCGAATTCGACGGTCACTGCGCCACGTCTTTTTCGCGCTCGTGCGTTGCTTGGCATACGATTCTCCTCGTTTATTCCATCAACATCGTTGGCAGGTTAGCTGCGATTTCTTTGAACACTTGTTTCAACGCTCCACTGTTGGGTGCGTGCCAGTGTTGTCCGCCGCCGGCAGCGGCAACTTCCTGCATCGCCGCTTGATTCGCTTGATTTCCGTAGGTAATCGTGTGAATCGTGATTCCTTGACTTGCAGCCGTCTGAGCCGCTTGCAACGGAGTAATCGTGCCTGTGTTATGATTTCCGTCAGTCATGATGACGATGGACTTAGCGGCCCATTGTCGGCCAGTCGTTGTGTCCAATAGGGACTGTTGTCCCTTAAGAATCCCGTCTGCAATATTGGTCGCTCCGTCAACGAAATTGACCGAGTAATAATCGATCGTATCGTTGATATCGCTGTACGTAAAAGTAAGGTCTTCGTCGATGTATGCTGCTTGGTTGTATGTCACCAGCGAGACTTTTTCTTTCATGGGTGTGTCGTTTTGAAGCACACTCAAGAATTCGCTGGCGGCCGCTGCGACCTTGACCCATCGACTGTTCGGCGGTGTAGGTTGGCCGTTGACCCATCCTGAAGGTGTACCATCGTCGTTTGTGTAAACCATCGATCCTGATCGATCGAGTACCAATGCAACGTCGCGGTCAATTTGTCCCGCGACAGACGAATTGGACACCGTAAATAAGTCTCGGCCGAGCACTTGAAATAAGTGCGACCGTTCCAGCTCCAGAGAGACTCGGACTGCATTCGAATTAGGAGCATTTGCGTCAAACGTAAACTTCTCGTCGGGATTGGACTGGGTAACGTATCCGAAATCCACGTCTGCATCATCCAAAACCGCCGGGACACCAGCTACTTTGTTGCGCAGTGCGGCGGCTTTTGCGGCCGCGAGTGCTTTCGCCTCATCGCCTGTTTCAGATAGAACTCTGGCAGCGGCTTCGGCGGCTGCGTCTGTCGCAACACGAAGTTCCACTCGCCCAAGATCGATGTACGCAAACTGTATAGAAAACGCAGCAAGTGCCAGCAGCACTGGTAAGGTTACGGCGATCATTACCGCCATGGCGCCTCGACGTTTTATACGATGCAAATTCAGACTCCTCAGGTAAGGTGAAACTTGAGTAGACCAGCGACGGTCATTGACCGTTGTATTTCTTTACAAATTCGGCCCGTCCACTTAGCGTTTTGGATCCGAAGAACATTGACGATACGACCACATTCGATGCACATGGTGCGGAGCACTCTACAAAGAAGTCCGTTCCTTCCGGGATCGTTTCAATTGATGCGGGCGATACCGTGACTGTTGGAGACTTGACTCGGCGATCAGTGAGGATTTGATCGCACCGCGCGACGACATCGGCCTCGGTGCTTCCTTCGGCGTTGGCCAGACGAGCACCTTCATACGCGGCGATCGTTAGCGACTGTTTTAGGTAAATCATCGTAGAGGCCTCGATCGAACCGAGGCAAAACACAACGATGATTGGAAGGCAGAGTCCCAGTTCAACGGTGGCCGCACCGTGACGTCGTCGGAATCCAAATCGTTTTCGTCGCATTTGTTGGCTCTGTGCAAATTGCGCAATCATTGTGGAAAGCGTAACTCACAGAACGCACTTCGGTCGCCAAATCTGCGATGATCAGGTCGCTGCCATGATCCTCACGTTCAGCGACAAGATCCCTACGACCGCG
This sequence comes from Planctomycetales bacterium, assembly GCA_020426925.1. Lineage (GTDB taxonomy): Bacteria > Planctomycetota > Planctomycetia > Pirellulales > Pirellulaceae > JAGQPC01. Next base: position 2,541 of record JAGQPC010000634.1, read on the forward strand.
ATAATCCAAGTAGGAACTTTGCAAAATGAAACCGCTACAAGTGTGTGACAATGTGCACACCATGCGTTTCGGTCCACGACTTCATCGAAGGTTGCTTCCATTTTTTCGCGACATAGGCAACAGAAAGGCATGATCGTATTCTCCGCAAAGTTTAGAGCCATCTAAAACATAGCTTGAATTGTTTTGCGGCGCCCCCTACTTCTTTGAAGAGAAGGCGGAAGTACGACATCAGAGAACGTTGTAGTGAGCGGTGCTGTAGGGCCGATTAGTTCAATTCTGCGTTGTCAAAATACCGCATGCCCAAGTGCAGAGGCAAATAAACGGCGCACGCCGTAAGCAGCATCGCGGCCGCAAGCGATATGGCTACAAACGCCTTCGACCCGTACCAGGCTTGCGCGTTGCTGCAAAAACAGAAATAAGCCGGAATGCTCGTTATCGCTACGAGCGTAAAGACAAATGCTGTGCTCAGCACTAAAGTTAGCGTCCCTCCAAATCCGGCGGCAATTCTAGACGGCGAATCTTCACGTAACGTCGGGAGGCGAGCTCCCATTCCGGTTGCAAGCGCCGAAAGGCCAAGGCACAACGCAACACATGTTAGCTGGTGAATAGCGGCAACGACTGGCTGGCGGTGGGCGATCTGCAGCGCAACATCGCTTGCGAAAATCACCGAACTACATGGCAGGATTGAGATGCCACAAGCGAAAATGAACTTGCTCATCAAAATGGACGATCGGCGAACAGGCAACGTGCCTAGAATCCAGATTCGGCGTCCTTCCAGGCTGATCATTGGAAATATGAAGCGAGTCATAAACGTGGAAAGCAAAAGTCCGATGACGGCGACGTTCATATATCCAATTGCGGTAATCCAAGCTTGCCGCGAATCGTCGTAATGAAATCGCTGCATGTACAGGAGATACATGATCATCAGACCAAAGAATATTGAAAACTGCATCCAGTGCATTGGATCTCGCCGAAACGTTTTGATGTCCTTCGCAAGCAGAAGACGCATGTCTGTGGGAAGTGGGCTCATGATCGATAGCAACAATCGATCAATCTGGTTCAGCCATTGACGGACCGGTCGATTACCAACTCCACGAATCTCACTGAAGCTGGTGCGAAAAACTCGATCGCCGACCCAGAAGATAACTTTGGGAATCACCAACGCGTTTGTGACCAAGACAAAAAGGAAGCCCAAGCTCTGTTTCCAAGATTCGGCTCCAGCATCGGACGTTGACGGGTGTGCCGCTTCGAGCAGCCCGGAGCTGAGCCACCAGCTAGGCAAGTAACGCTGTTCGGCATATTCCATGCGCGACAACGTTTGCTGAAACCACAGTACCGAGACGATGTCCTCCTCTAAATTAGAGAAAGACTTCCACGCAAACAGGCCCAAGACCGAGCAAAACGCGGCTAAGAACAAAATCGCAATGAATGCTCGCACCTTCGGCAGAAATCGCACAACCAGCAGACAGCCGATCGCACCGATGCCTGCGGGAATCGCGGCGAACGACAGCATAAACGCTGGCAACATCAGATAGTAATAGGCAGGAGCCTGCATTACGACGCCGTACGCCAGCAGCAGCGGGCTGCCAAGCAAGATGAAACCCCACGAGCTAAAAACAACAGCTTCCTGAAACTTGTACAGAACGATGCGACCAGGACGAGTCGGAGTTGTCAGCAAGAACTGAGTGTCACGCGATTGATAAAGCATCGTAAACAGAATGATGCCGGACGAAATCGCCAACATCGAAAACAGCGACAAAAAGAAAACGTTGTAAATCGCGTGGACGCTTTGGGCGAGCAATCCCGTGTGCACGATCGCGCGTTTCAAAAGCAGAAAGCCTTCGAAGAACGCAGCAAACATGATGCCCCAGAGAATCAGGCTAAGCACCACAACGATCGCAATTCGCAGCCGACGAGTCGCCAATTGTTCGCACAATGTAGCCCACGCCATTCGCCAACGAACGTGCCGAAACAATGACGCTTCTTGAGGGATGGTCAGCGTGAGTGGTTCTGCCGTGTTCATGACGCCACCCGCTCAATAGGCTCATCCTTGTGCACAGTTGCGTCTGCTTGCGATTCCTCTTCGGCCGTCATGAGCAAAAAGAGACTCTCCAAATTGGAACCATCCGTGGATTTCACGGATTCGCGCAGCTCTTGCACGGTTCCGTCAAATCTCAGTGTCCCGTTTGTGATCACGCCGATGCGATCCGCAATTTCTTCGGCCACGGCAAGAGTATGCGTAGACATAAAGATCGCTGCACCGCTGTCGGCGACAAGCCGCAACAGATCTTTCACCGCTCGCATGCTGCGAGGATCGAGTCCAACCATGGGCTCGTCGACGATCAAAACTTTGGGATTGTGGATCATTGCCGATGCAAACACGACACGTTGCTTCATCCCGTGCGAATAACGTTCGCAAAGTTGATCGATGAACGCGCGGAGTTCGAAGCGATCGATTTGCGTTTCGATGCTGTTCTTGCACGCATGGGACGACATTCCGTACATGCCAGCGGTAAATTCCAGGAATTCTCGCCCCGTCAGTTTGTCGTAAAGGTACGGCTCGTCAGGTACATACCCAACCAACCGGTTTGCG
>JAGQPC010000635.1 GCA_020426925.1 Planctomycetales bacterium
TATCGTGTGGGTTAACATCTGCCTGTTCGATGCAAGAGCGCGCGGCTTCAATCGCCATGTCGCTGGTGGCCATGTCTTCCGCAGCGCGACGCCTAGAACGGATGCCCGTCCTTTGGACAATCCAGTCGGCGTCATACCCCAAAGCGCCCAGGTCTTCGTTAGTGACCTCGTGGTCGGGTACGAAGTACCCTGTCGACAAGACTTTAGCGCCCATCAAAGTCCGAAGCCTGCTGCGCTGCGATAGCCCGCATGCGCTATCGGTCTGTTGAACGGTCTTGGGAGTGGACGCCATCAAATGTCTCCGAATCTTCTTGCAGTCGACTGGAATTTGAATATAGCAGATGAAACTCGAGGTTACTCCTGGATTGCCCCCATCTACGATGGTTACCGCGAATCGACTGGAAATTAGTCGCGATAAACGCAGCTTTACCGATCAGGTTAACGAGGCAAATCGTACGTTCGACTGACGGCCCCTAACGTTGTAGGAGACACTGAACACATCCGTAAAAACCGCAGCGGATTCCTACGCTTTGGAAAAATCAGGCTTTTACGCCCGACTATTCCCCCTACCTTGCCACGTGTCCACGAAAGTATCACCACGCATGTTAAGTCGCTGAATTCAAGAATTGGTACATTCAGCACGATTTCTTATCACGATTTTGAAATTCTTAAAGTTTGTCTGCGTCAAGGGGTGTCTCTAAAATTTTGGAGCAGTACATTCAAAGAAACGAAAGAGGCCTAGTTTGGAATCCCGACAGTGGGCGGTTCAGCAGAATGGAACTTGTCGCGTGCCGCCAGCCACCGTTTCCCCAACGGTCAGGCAAGACGCTGTTTAACTCGATCTTGTTGTAAATGTAAACGTAAGTAAATGCCTGCGTTGGAAGTGCGCTTGTCCTGACGGACGAGCCATCTACATCAAAGGATGTTTGGAACAGTTGTAAAATGTGTTTACTCGCAGTTCAGTATCAATTAATTCCCGATTCGCCCATCCTCATCGCGGCCAACCGTGAGGAGTTTTACGAGCGCCCGACACAGCCGCCCTCGATTCAGTCGGGCAAGCCGCGCGTGCTGTGCGGAACAGACTTGCAGGCCGGCGGAACGTGGCTTGGTGTCAATCAGCATGGGTTGTTCATCGGCGTTCTTAACCGTCGCCGCGCAAATCCGGGCTTCCCTTCCAGAAGCCGCGGAACGCTTTGTCGTGAGTTGCTTAAATCTCATTCGGCGCAGCATGCTCGCGACATGGCGATGGAAGAAATGTCCAGCGGGCGCTACGACGGAGCGAACTTCGTTTGCGTTGACGCCGAAAGCGGCTGGGTCGTCCATGGTGGCGATGACTTGAACACTGTCGAAATGCGTGAAGGCCTGAACATCATTGCCGGTGGTGATCTCAACGATCCTCGAGATGGTCGCGTCGACATGGCGCGGCGACTACTTACGCTCCAGACGCTCGATTCTCCCGTCAAGTTCTTGGCCGTTGCCAGCAAAGTGTTTGCTCGAGCTCCATCGCCTCCGGGCCGACCGAGCATCGTGATTCGCGACAAAGATCGTGGCACGGTCAGCTCGACGCTGATCGCGCTTGGCAAGAAACCGCGAGATGCCATTTATCAGTATGCACCAAACGCACCCGATCGATCGAAGTTTGAAGACTTTTCGCCGTTGCTGCGAGACATCCTCAGTCGAGGGCTTCGTGAGGCACGTACGAAAACTGCCGGAACGTAGTCCCGCCTGTTTCGCAAAACGCTAAACTTAATTGGGCTCCATATTGGAAACGGTATGGAGCCCAATTTATTAGACGATCGTTTGCCAGGAAGTCTGAGGGCCGCGACGGTGTCACTGCAAATCATCCACTATCCACATTCAACCCTTCGATTCAAATCCGTGCCAGTCATGCGCGTGGACGCAGAACTCAAGAACATGGCTGCCGAAATGCTTGAGCTCATGTACGAAGCCGAAGGAGTCGGACTGGCTGCAAACCAGGTAAACATTCCTCTGAGGTTCTTTGTCTGCAATCCAACGGGTCAGAAAGGCGAACCAGATTTTGTGTTTATCAACCCAATTATTTCCAAGCCAAAGGGAAATGCCGTCCGACAGGAAGGGTGCTTGAGTATACCCGGTCTTTACGAAGACGTTCGTCGTCCAGATTCGATCCACGTCGAAGCGTATGATCTATCGGGTAACGAGATCAACATGGACTTGAAGGGTTTTTTCTCACGCGTCGTCCAACACGAAACGGATCATCTTGACGGCGTGCTGTTTATCGACCGACTCAGCGAAACCGCTCGCGCAGATGTCGATGGGGATCTCTGCGAGTTTGAACTTGCGCACGACAGTGCCATTACCAGCGGGAACATCCCCAGCGAAGCGGAATTGGAAAAGCATCGGCTGGAGCTAACCCAAAGGTACGGTTAAACAAAAGTTCAGTTAACATAGGGCGGGCACCGGCGGAAGGAGCAAAGCTTGCGAATCGTTATGATGGGAACCGGTGGATTTGCCGTTCCGACCTTTCAAGCAATCATCGAATCAGATCATACGATCTCAGCTCTGTTTACTCGACCGCCTAAAGTCGCGCGAGGTCGCAAGTCCACGCCACCGCCGAACCCAATGCGCGACGTGGCCGAAGAGGCATCGATTCCGATCTACATGCCTGAAAGTGTCAACTCGGAAGAAAGCTTGCAGCAACTGAAAGAGCTGGCCCCTGACCTGCTGATCGTTTGCGACTATGGCCAGATACTGTCGAACGATGCGTTAGGCGTCGCTCCACTCGGTGGAATCAATCTGCACGGCTCGCTGCTTCCAAAGTATCGCGGAGCCGCACCTATCAACTGGGCCCTGTATCACGGTGAATCGCGAGTCGGAGTTACCGTTATTCATATGACGCCGAAACTTGATGGTGGCCCCTGCTTGCAGACCGATGCGATCGATGTCAGCGACGCAGACGACGCAATTTCGATCGAAGAAAAACTCTCGCGGATCGGAGTTGATACTGTCCTTCGATCATTGAAGCAATTGAAAGCTTGGGATCGTGAATCGTTATTGGGAACTTTGCAGGATCCAACGCTTGTGACGAAGGCACCTCGGCTCAAGAAATCCGACGGAATGATCGATTGGAATCGCTCCGCGACGGAAATATCCAATCAAGTCCGAGCATTCAAGCCGTGGCCAAGCTGCTTTGCCGATTGGGAACGAACAGAAAAAAATGTCGTGCGGTTGCTCATCGAACAGGTTGTTGTGTTTGATGACTCAAACCGCGATCCCAATCGAGCCGTCGGCGAAATCATTGAATCTGGAGACGACGGAATCGATGTTCAATGCGGTACCGGCATCCTTCGACTGCTACAGCTTAAGCCAGCTGGCAAGCGTTCACTCGCCGCAAGCGAATTCCTTCGTGGCTACCCCTTAGTTGCCGGCGAGAAGCTGTCCGTTAATAGTACACTCGCTTAATCCAATCCCGCAGGCGAGGCGTACTGCAGGGCGGCTCGATCGACCCGCCACAATTTACTTTCGGCCAAGGGCTTGCTCGATCATGAAATCGGTCAGCGATTTCGATTCAAACCACCCTCGCCACATGTTGTGGCCTTGGCCTGTGATCAGCTCGACTTGAACCGGACCATCTAGTTTCTTGTACCGCTGAGCTAACAAGCCTGAATTCGCTTCATGAGGCACGACACGGTCAGAATCGCCTTGAATGTGAAAGATGGGCACACGAGCTTTCGCAAGTTTTTCCAAACGATCGACTGGATTGTGTTCGGTTAGTTTCTGTTCCAGTTCAGCGGCACTCATCTCGAACGCCGGCGCCGCTTTTTCGATTCCCGGATAACTGGCGATGTTGCAAACCGGATAAATGCCCGCGATACCGCCAACGCATTCTGGATGTTCAACTGCCCAGCTATAGAGCATCAACCCACCTCGACTCCGCGCAAGCAACGCAGGCTTTTTGCCATAACCACGATTGGCAGTCAGTTCATCGTAAAGCAACCGGTAACCCGCGCGGCCTTTGGGACTTCCGTAGCTTTCGCCAACGTCCACTCCGGCGACGGCAATTCCAGCAGCATGTAGCCGA
>JAGQPC010000636.1 GCA_020426925.1 Planctomycetales bacterium
TGGATTCGTTAACCAGATGATTCGGCATGCGGCATAAGGCTCGGAGAAGATTGTGCGGACGGCTTGTTTATTCGGCGGTGGGCTTTTCGTTTTGGTCTTCGGCTGATTCATCGGAAGGAGCAGATTCGTCGTCCGCTGTCCCTTCTTTCGATTCCGCTTTGTTACCGTCTTGTTCGTTTTGACTGTTTATGGTTCCGAACAAGTGTCCACCAACTTTTCCGTGTCGCCACGTGCCGGCGTACTTTCCGTCCGCAATCAAAACACGAGCATCAAATGTCCCCAATCCTGGAACGGTTACGTTGTCGACTGTGATCACTGGAGTCTTGTCAGACCATTTGATTGGCAGTGATAGCGGAACCGTCACGTCATGGTCGCCGTACTTGATTCGAGTCTGAATCAACCACAGGTCACCTACCGGCAGCTTTGTTACCTTCTTCAAAAAATACTGTTCTTTTTTGGGAGGAGTTTCCTGGCCATCGATTGTGAAATGGCCTTCGAAGACGCTGTTCGAAAGCTGCTTTGAAAGCGCATCGAATTCTGCCCTACCAACGACTTCAGCCGCGTCACCGTCGTCGGGCTTTTTGTCTTCCGATTCTTGCGACATCAAGACGCTGGACCCGCAAATCAAAACAGTGAAGAAGGACACCAGAAAGGTTTTAGATCGCATCGTTTTATTCCTCACCATCGTTTTTCCAGATACCTAGCGGCCAAGACATGTTTGATTCCTTGAACAAATGGCCGCATCAGCGGGCTTCCGATTTATAACGGATGCAGTGGCAGGAATTCCACGGGGGAGAGAAGTTGGTCAAAAACGGCCGGAAAACGACCAACGCCGCACCTTGGTAAGCTTGGACGCTCAACCGGAGTCGCCTGGTCCGCGCGACAAAACTCGATCTAATTTGTGAATCTGGGGTCACAAAGTACTCGCACTAGTGGGTCAAATTCATGAGATTGAATCAAAGTGACAAGCACGCTTCGCGAGCATCGTGCTACAAACCAGCACTTAGTTTCGGAACCAGGAGTTGAGTAAGTTGCGTGCGGTGAGCCGTTAGCTACAACGTAAACGTCGTGCTTCGGTTACGATGGGTTTGAAGACGCCTGCAGACACGCTGCTGCAAAGATTCCGGAAGAGTCCGATCGACGGGGATTCCATGTCTAACCACACAACAACATTTCGGTCTTGTCTGCTGCTCTGGGTGCTAACGTATTGTGGTTTGGCCATCGGTGTGGAAATTCAAACGGTTCCGATTGGGCTAACCGACAATCTTGATGATGTGAATCGTGTCGCCAACGATGGCACGTGCTGTTACGGCGCCGTTCCCTACAAATACAGAATCGGTCAGTACGAAGTCACCAACGAACAATACACCGAATACTTGAACGCGATCGCCGCTTCCGATCCGTATGACGTCTACAACCCAGAAATGGGAACACACATTCGAGGCGGTATCAGTCGATCAGGAGAAAGCGGTAGCTACACGTATTCTGTTCGACCCAACATGGCGAACAAGCCGGTCAATTTTATTTTGGTTTGGGACGCCATGCGGTTTGTCAATTGGCTTCACAACGGACAGCCAACGGGAGCTCAAGATGCGTCGACGACCGAAGACGGTGTTTACACGTTGAACGGCGTGAATAGCTTCAGTTGGACGGAGCCGTTTGATGCTCCAAAAAATAACACCGTCGGCCGCAATGAAGGCGCTCGATGGTTCTTGCCCAGTGAAGACGAGTGGTACAAATCGGCGTACTACGATCCTCGTACCGAAGCTCAAGGCGGACCTCCGGGCGACACGCACTATTGGTACTACGGGACACAGAGCAATCAAGCACCCCAACTTGCTCGCACCGATGCGGAAGGGAATGTTATTAATCCCGGACCAAATGTTGCGAACTATAGGCATTCAGCACTATGGAATTCAGCAGTCGGAAATGTTGCGAACGTGGGTGGTGCAAACAGCGCGACCTATTTCGGCGCGTTCGACCAAGCCGGCAATGTTTGGGAGTGGACCGACACAATTATCGAGAAATCTTTTTCCGATGGGTTGCGGCCATATCGAGGTGTCCGCGGTGGATGTTGGGACGATTGGTTTTGGATGTTCAACGCATTTCGCCGACCTTACGGTGGCGACAACAGCGGTGACTGCCACGGGCTGCGAGTTGCCCGAGCGTTCTCTGCGGATGATCTGAACGGCGACGGAACCCTGGATGTCGAAGACATCGATTTGTTATCTGCTCAAGTCAGACAGAGGACGCTGAACACGGCATATGACCTCGATGACGATCAAATCGTTGATCGAGACGATCGGCGATTTTGGGTCGAGCACGTTGCTAAGACCTACTTTGGTGACGCTAACCTCGACGGTCAATTCAACAGCAGCGACATCGTTCATGTTTCAACCATCAACGAGTACGAAGATGGCATTGAGGCAAACTCAACTTGGGCAACAGGCGATTGGGACGGCGACGGAGAATTCTCATCCGGTGACTTCGTTTACGCATTCATGCACGACGGTTACGAACTTGGGCCGCGGCAATCGAGAATTGCAGCAGTTCCGGAGCCATCGTGCGGAATCATCGTGCTGCTGATCTTTGCCGTTGCTTTAAGAAGCAGCTTTGTTCGCAAGTAGCCAGTGCGCAGCGGGGGAAATGGGTGCAACGGAAAGCCAGATGTGCGCGATTGTATGTTGAGTCGCTGGAATCGCGTCAGCTATTTGCGGTGACTGTTTTCGATGTCGACACCGACGGCGACCAAGACGTCGTCGCGAATGAACTCGGTGTTTTTGCAGAATGAAACTCGCGCAAATCAGAAAACTCCTGAAGTTTGAAACTTTAGAACATCGCAGTCTGCTGACAGTTGCGATTGACTTAGACTTCGACAGTGACAAAGACATCCTGCAAACGTCAGGGTGGTTCGAAAACGTCGAAGGGGAGTTTATCCCTGGCGAGCATGCTCCGCCCATTCATCCAAATTCGATTCTTGCGGATCTAAACGGTGATGCGGTACCGGATGTTGTAACTCCGGCCGGATGGTACGAATTTCAGAACCGTGAATTCATTGAGCACCCGTATCCTCGCAATGACGTTCCAGAATGGCGAAAGATTCAGGCATTGGATCTTCACGCCGATGGTGATCTAGACGTGGTCGCAAAAGACGAAGCGGGCAGATTTGTCGTACTGGAAAACGCCGATGGTAACGGAACAATGTCGTTTGAGCGTGAGTTGTCCGTGCCGCAAGTCTCTGACGCTTACGCTTTAGAAGTGTTCGACTTTGAAGGCGATGGCGACTTGGACGTTTTTGTCGATCGGCAGCTAGATGCTCGAACACGGAAGTACTCATGGTTCTTAGACAGCGGTAACGCAGAATTCACAGAGCACCCGGTGTATGAGTGGCGTTACGATCCTGTGCTCAACTGTTGCCGTGACAACAGCTTCACGTTTGTTGACTTTGACGGGGATGGAGACCTCGATGTGTTCGAAAAGTCCTATTCCTTTCTCAGTGACACGACGACATCATCGTGGCTAGACAACGTCGGCCTAGGAGACCAGTGGGAAAGGAAGTTCCTTCACCGCAACACTCCGTATTCGCAACGGAATCCGCCCATCTGGAAGTTGTACGACGATAATGACGATGGCGACCTGGATGTGATTCTTCTCAATGGAAGCGTGCTCACCAATGACGATGGCGAATTGCATGAATGTTGCGAGATCCGAACGAACACTACTGATTTCTCTGCGTCAGGGTTTGACGATGTCAACGGAGATGGGAATCCAGATATCATTGCAATCGAAAACCGAGCTGTGCAATGGTTTGATGGCGCCGTCACGTCAGATGAATCCCAAATCGATACGGTCGTGCGGTCAATTGGATCGACCATCGTTGCGAGCAATCTAGATGTAAACGGGGACAAAAGAATTTCACGTGCTGACTTTCAAATGTTGATTGAGGACCTATTGGAGCTACCTTGGGGCGACGCTAACTATGACTACAAATTTGATACCGATGACCTGATTACCGCATTTCGGTCGGGTGAGTACGAAGATACTGTCGCCCGCAACTCGACATGGTCGGAAGGTGACTGGAATGGAGACCAGGAGTTTGATTCTGGTGACTTAGTCGCCGTGTTTAAAGCTGGAGGGTTTGATCAACTTCGAAGAATCAGCGACGTCACAGGATCGTCTGATTTCTTCGACGATGTCTCTGGCGCGCTGGATGGTGATTTTGACACAGGACTAGTGTTCTTTGGCGACGGTACTTCAGGATCAGCGTCACTGCGTTTTGAATTCGACACGACTTACGACATGCATGAGATTCGCTTACGTCATGGCGTCGCGGAAACAGAGTTTCTTTTCAACCCGTACGAACAGTTTCGAGATCCAATCGAAGTTCGATTTTTTGACGCGTTTGGATCACTGATTGGAAATCAGTCGCTGAAACCGAGTATTCGAGATTTCTTTTCCTACAGAGAGAGCCTCGTCTATGACGCGTTGGACGTTGACATCGTTACAGGCGTCGCGAGTATGGAGCTCGAATTCGATCTGTGCACCGTTGCGGAAGAATGCAGGTTTCCGCCGATTCTGCACGACATCGTTTTTGTTGGTCGTCCCGGCTAATACCGATGCGTTACCGCGCCGCAAACGCTCGGACCTGTAGGATGAACAGCGCGATTGCTGCCAAGAACATGGCAAATGCCGCGTAGCCTGCCCACCGCTGTGATTTTGGCTGTTGGTCGCTGATTCCTACCATTGCGGCAATCATGGATGCGCCGAACAGAACAGCAGAGACTAGTCCGATTCTCAACGACGCTGTTTCGTCGACTTGCCGCGCCCACGCCCACAAGCCGTAAGCGACGATGGATAGCGCGAAGGCGATCACGCTGCTGACGCTGGTCTTCGTGGTCGCGGCTGATTCGGCGCGTCTTTTCGCCAAGCGAATATTGCCCCACCAGAACGCCAAAAAAACAACCGAGCAAGCGGCAACGATAAAAAACTTGCGAACATCGAAAGCCGCTGTGTTAGTTGGCGTAAAAAGATTCGTTGCGCCGACGGCCAGATACGCTCCCCACAATGCCAGAACACCGGAGATGATCCACAGAGGACGAACACGCTCAAGTCGGTTGTCTGGCTGAGTCATTGTCTCAATCGTATGCGAGTGGACTGAAGGCT
>JAGQPC010000637.1 GCA_020426925.1 Planctomycetales bacterium
GCCGCTCCACCGGCGGTATCAGACTTGACGCGGTCAGACAAGCTCAAGGCCACAGATTCTCGGAATCAGGAATCTCAAAAAAACTGCGCGCGAACCTGTCGTGGACGTCAATTGATGACGTGACGCAGTAACCACCTCATGTTTCGGGAGCCATGAAATGGGCTTAAGAATTAACCGCCCCGCGAAACCACGTGCCCCGCTGAGGCCCGAGTCAGTCACGCTTCAGTCTGCTTGCCACGACCATCTGAATCTTATTGGCAGCGACCATCGTGAAGTGCTGACGGTCAAAGTATCTGACTTTGCCAACGAGCAAGGAAACCTGACTCATGATTCGGTTAAGCGCGTATTTGATCACATCTGGAAAGCACTCGGATCTGACAAACGCTCAAACGTGCAACTTGAACTATCAAACATTCGGGGCGTCGACTCCACCTTCAGGACCGAGCTGATATATCTGTCAAGGCAGCTGCGACGTCAGCGTCGATCTGTTCGATTGTCTAAAGTCGGTGTGGAAGGCGCCTGGAATGACTGGCTGTAAGGGAACTTCACAGAAGTATCTGCAGAGAAAGAAAGGGTTTGAAATGTACCATTTTGCAAAGTGTTTATTTGTGAGTCACGTCGTCGCAACGCTAGTTATAGCATCGGCATCTGGACAAGAGCTATGTGTTGACCTTCGTGATCCGGCAGGCAACTTTGTGCCCCGTGGATATTGCTTGCCAGCTCATCCAGGTGAAATCGGAGACGCGACAAGTATCCAGTTCAGCGATGTTTCCCTCACTGTACTTGGTGATCCGGACGGACGATTCGACATCATTGTCCCACTTGAAAACTCCATCACAGCTTCGGTCGACAACCCGATCAGCTACTCCACATCACTGATGTGGCCTTCCGCTTCTGTCAGTCGCGACAGTATTCGAGTTCGTGAGCTGGGAGTCAATTTCAAACCAGATGCAACGTCACCTCGGTTCGCGCCACTGACGAATCTGATGGCCGGCGATGAACCAGCGGCTTCGTTTTCGTGGATCGAAGATCCAAACAATCCAGCAAACGTCATCGGTTGGACAGTTTCGCAAGAGCTAACAGCAATACCTGAGTTAATCGGCGGCACGATCAGCCATTACCACATGACGACGTGGGATCTTCCTGCCGGAACACCTGTATTTTTCTCAAAGGAGGTTTCCGGCGGCGAAGTTGTGGCGGTCGTTCCGGAACCTTCAACTCACGCACTCATCATGCTCGGCGCAATTGCGGCCTGCAAATTTCGCCGAAAAATGCTTTCGTAATGCACTAAATCCAAGAACTGAACCGAAAGGAAAAGGAAAAGCCATGATTCAATTTCAATTCAATACGACGATCGCCCACAAACTATCCAAACGTATCGCTCTGGTATCGATCGCAATGCTCAGCTTGATCACATCTGCTGCACCCGCGGACACTCAGACGATATTTACCGACGCCGATACGTATAACGCAGTGATTTGTCGAAACGACGCTCCGTTTAATTTTTGGTGTGACGGAGGGCGCGGTACACAGCAGTATGTGAAGGTCCATGATCAGAATGCGCTGTTTTCGGGCTATTGGCATTTCGATTTAAGTCAAATTGATGCTCAGTCGCCGATAGAAGAGGCTCGACTCCAACTGGACACGCAGACTAATTCGTACGGTGAAACGACCGTTTCCGTTTTTGCTATCGCAGATTCTGACGCTGACTGGGATTTGGATGCCTTTCCGGAAAGCCGATTAAATGGGATAAACGCCCCCTTTTCCGACTATGAAAGCTACGCCTGGACCGGGAATCCCGGCATCGACGGGCAACAGAGGTTTAATTCACCCACGCCATTTCTTGAAGAGGGAACCGATTCGGGTGCAAGAGTGCGGTTGCTCGAAGAAGGAATCGTACACGAGAACCAGGATCCGAATGCCGATGAAGATGGCAACTCGTTTGGTGGCCACGTTAATCAGAATGTTATAACGGGACCAGGTGAACCTGGTGCCGCAGATGGCGACACAAATGCTTGGCCAGTTAAGAATGCAATTGATATAGACATCACGGACCTTGTTAAGTGGAAGCTGGGACAAAACCCGTCGTACAGTGACTTCGAGCCAGGCGATCGTGAACTAACCATTATGATACGCACAGACTTTCAAGAAAGCGGAGATCCAAACGGTTTCGTTCGCTATGTTTCGAAGGAAAGTTGGTTGTACCGACGTAGCATCGGGGATGTTCAGCTAGAACCAGCTCGCATCGTACTAAACTCGAGCAGTGGTATTGGAGCTGACTTAAACGGTGACGGAGTGATCGACGCCAGCGATATTGACCTGCTCTATTCAAATCTTGGATTGCAAAACCAAGCATACGATTTGAGCGGTGACGGAAATGTCGACCGAGCCGACTTGGACGTTCTGGTCAATAAAGAGCTGAACACCTACTACGGCGACGCGAACCTCGATGGTGAGTTCAACAGCAGCGACTTGGTCGACGTTTTTCAAGCGAACAAGTTTGAACAAGACATCGACGCCACATGGGCCGAAGGAGATTGGACGGGTGACCGCCGCTTCGACAGCGGCGATTTTGTTGTCGCGTTCGCGGACGGCGGATTCGAAAAAGGTCAGCGTGCGGCAGTTAATGCCGTTCCCGAACCATCGTCGACCGTTCTGCTTGGAGTTGCAATGTTGTTATTATCACGATTTCGACTAACCGCGTCGCGAGCCTAGCACCAAGTCGCCGACGTAAACGATTTCGACTCCTTCCGAAGAAGCACGGTTCGGACATCCCGGACCGTGCTCGTTTCGTTTATCCCGAAACGTACATTTCCGACTGAAACGCGAAGACGATATTGGATGAATCGGGTTCTCCGTCGTTGTTCCAGTCGCCCTCGGCAAATGTGGACTTCAAGGAATACGTTGAATTGTTCGGTTCGTTCGTCGTTCCTAATTGCACGGCGAAACCGCATTTTGGCGGAACTCGGTTTCCTGCATGAATCGGCCATCAATACAACTGATGCGTTGGCTGATTTGGCCAGGCAACATCCTCAGAGCAACACCATGCGGATCGCCATACGGACATTGAGGATGTCGCAGAGTGATGAGACCGTCCTGCTTGATAATGCGAGCCATTTCCCGCAAAGCATTTACACATAACGGTGTCCGCTCACAAATCACCCAGTCTACGCTGCAGTTAGGCAACGGAATTTTTTCGCCACGACCAGGAATCCGGCATGTATTGGCTCGCCCCAAGTGGTGAGCAAACCTATGCCGCAAATCTGACATTGCTCAGTCGTGACACATCGTCAATGGTTGGACAAGTCGCACGAATTCTCACAAAACCGAACACTTGCGATCACCCTTCCCGATCGCGCAAACGTCTTTTCATGCACCGGAGTGTTTCATCGCTTACATGGTGTTCGATTCCCTCCGTATCGACCGCAGCCACGGATTCGCTAACCCCTAGTGACAACAAAAAAGCAAAGACAACCTCGTGTCGTTGTCGAGATTTCTTGGCGATGCTCTTGCCTTCCTTGGTGAGTGCGATCGGGCCGTAGGGTTCAATTTCGACCAGGCCAGCCTCTTTCAATCGCGCCACCGTCTGCGTCACTGTTGGATGACTCACCGAGAAATATCGTGCCAGATCTGCACCGCGACATCTGCCATGTTCGGACTCAAACTTGGCAATCGCCTCGACGTAGTCCTCCATCACTTCATTTTTGTGGTCCGCCCGAATTCGTTCAAAATCGTTTGCCTTGTGGCCGCGCATAATTCTCACTGTCAGCATTCAGACCATGCTCACCGCAGCCTCAGGCGGCGGTAACGCGATCCGAACAGTCGTTAGTGTCTCTTAATTCCATATCAAAATAAGCTTGAGCAAGCGCTGCCCCAGCTCATGCCCGGACCTGACGTTCAGCGCTGTTTCAGTCTTACGGCAATGCCATTATCGACGACTGTCAAATAATTTTCCACAGCTAAATTTAGGGTTGATTACCGGACTTTAATACGACGAGTGAACGCGGCGTGAAAAGTAGCACTAGGAAAGGTAGTTGACAATAATTTAGCCATGGCTAAACTTTTACTCAATGTTTAGCACAACCTAACTTTTGATTGGTCGGATGAATGACTGCGAATCGCCGATTTGCGTTCACGCTCGTTGAGCTGCTAGTATCGATAGCGGTCATCGCGATTCTTGTTGCCTTACTTTTTCCAGCCGTCCAGGCCGCTCGCGAGGCCGCTCGTCGCAGCCACTGTGCCAACAATCTCCGGCAACTAGGTTTGGCAATCAGCGCATTTGAGTCGGCACACGGATACTGTCCAGCCGGATACGAGTCTTACCCAACTAACGATGGTTCTGCGCCGAAGTGGGCAAGAATTGACCCAGATACCTGGGATGCTGGTCCTGGTTGGGGCTGGGGCGCCCGAATCTTGCCGTACCTCGAGGAGGGCAATCTATCCTATCAACTAAGAGGGAAAGACAAACCAATTTGGGATGATGAATTTCGGCTGGAAGTGCGATCGAACATCACCACCTTTCTTTGTCCTTCGTCATCCGGCCCGTCGGGACCGATTGAAATCGTCAACGAATCTGGTGAACCGATATTATTCAAAGGCGAACCACTGGAATTGGGGCGATCACACTACGTCGCCAGCCATGGCCAAGAATCATGCTGGGGCGAATGCGGTTCAAGTACGACCGGAATTATCTTCGACGACATTTACGAAAGCACGACTCGGAAAGTCGTAATCGACGGGGATGCGTCCAACGTAGCTGATGGACCGTTTTATCGGAATTCCAGGCTCAAATTCAAGCACGTGACGGACGGGCTGTCAAAGACGATTTTCCTTGGGGAACATTCCAGTCAATTGAGCGATAAGACATGGGTCGGCGTTGTTCCCGGGGCTTTTGTGCATCCTCGCTTCATCTCGCCGGAAAACGGCCCCGATGCTGCAGCAACACTGACGCTCGTCCACGCCGGACCATCTGGCGGCGAGTTGGACATTACCGGGCTGCCAATCATCCATCCCGTTAACTTCCCTACCTATCACGTTGGGCAAATGTATTCAGAACATCCAGGCGGTGGATATGTCTGTTTCGGAGATTCGTCCGTCCGGTTAATTCCCAATGGCGTGGACTTAATTGCATTTGCCGAAATGTCCAGTATCAACGAAGGTGAAATCTCTCTGGAGGCTCCGACATGGTAAGTCGTCTGTCTTTGATTCTCTTGGCGGTACCGCTGTGTCTTGGTTGCGGATACGGTGAAGTGAGTCCCACTGCCTATGAATACTCGAAAGCTCTCTACAGCATCAGCAATCGAAAACTTGAAGGCCGACTAGATGCTGTAAGACATCACAACGAGGTCTCGCATGAGTCCGGCGAATTGACTATTCAAGAAGCCAATTGGCTTACGTCGATTGTCGAGGACGCGAAAAACAAACAGTGGAACGATGCGATGAACTCTGCGAGACGCATGATGGAAGATCAAGTCGCGAAGAAATAGCACGAACACAGACCAGAACAGTATCGTCATGTCACCATCATGCCACTCGACGCCAGAAATGGCTTGCGTCGCATTACGACGGTGCTTGGAGGGAGCTGTGACAATCGGATCTATGGCGGCTTCTTTACTAATCCAGTCGATGTGCGCCCTCGCTTGGCCAGTCAAGAATGCAATTGACATAGACATCACGGACCGTACTCGTTTCGTTTTATCCCAAAACGTACATTCCCGACTGAAACGCGAAAACGATATCTGATGAATCGAATTCCCCGTCGTTGTTCCAATCACCCTCAACGAATGTGGAATTCCCAGCGATGCGGTCTTCGTACTCGCCTGTGGTAAAAGCCATCATCAGATCGGCCGAGTCAAATTGACCATCGTTGTTCGAATCGCCAATCACCCGAGTCTCATAAACCGCAAGTTCGCCGTGCGACGGAACGTGATCGAGATCCCCATCGTTATCCAGGTCCACGTGCGAGCTGAACAGATCTTCGGCGTCATAGTCCGTGAATGGCGTACACGGCGCGAAACTGGCGCCATCGTATTCATGCCACGAAACGACCGATTCACGTTCACCGTCCCGGTTGCTTCGCGTGGCGCGAAGTACGACGTCCAGATCATTGTCTCCGTCCGCATCCACAATCGTGGGCAAGCCGTAACAAATCCCGACGTCTCGCGAAAACGTTTGCGACACCGTATCGAACGATCGTCCTGTTCCGTCGTTGAACAGCATGTGAATCGTCTTGGGTGAGTTCGAAAAGTCACCGGCCACGTAGAGTATGTCGAGATCGTGATCACCATCAATGTCGAACAACCGAAGTTCCTGTGCCGGCGTGTTTGCTTGTACTTCAATCCTAATGTCATTGTCGGGCGACGCGTTGACGTAGTCGTGGCGAATCATTAGATCGCCGCCGTAAGCCCAAGCCATATCGACCGTACCGTCTCCGTCGATATCGCCCGCATCGCCTACCGTGTCAGATATTTCCTCGAAATGTCCAGAGCTACTGCTGACAAGTTGAGCCGGCCCGAACACCATGTCGTCCAGATTCGCAAACCAATGCAGGTTCGACACGACGTTGTTGTGCAAATTCGGCGAGACGAGCGAAAAATCGAGCGATGAAACCAACAAGTCCGGCAACCCGTCGCTGTTGACATCGCGGACCTTCACCGATTCTGATTGAGTCACGGCCGGTTTTTCGCCGCTGATCGTGTGTTCGTCGACAAGGCCATCAAAGAACAGAAGCGGGCCAGATCTAGACTGCACGATCTGATCGATGATCATGTCACCATTCAAGTCCGCCATCGTTGTCGCGAATGAACTATCGATTTGAAAATAGCCGTAACCGAACGAAAGTTCACCGTCCGTATTGATCAGCGTGCCGTGTCGGTTGCAGCCCACGCACGACGGATCTGAACCGCGATGGATCACGTCGAAGTCTCCGTCCGCGTCAACGTCTTCGAAGTCGACATCGAAGAAATAATAGTCGAGACGAGGAAGCCTAAATCTCTCAACCAAATCGAATCCGCCCGCACCGTCATTTCGATACACGCCATGCATCGTTCCGACATCTGCATCACCATCGCCATCGTAGTCGAACACATTCCAAGCGTACGCATGGCCAGACGAGCTTTGATTTTCGAGCATAAACACCGCGTCGACAAATCCATCGGGACCGTCTTGCAGCCAATGAAACTTATCTGGGTCGTCGTGGTCTTGAAAGACAAAGTCTTCATTTCCGTCCGTATCGATGTCTCCAAACGCATACTTCAAGATCGAGGCCTCGATGATCGCGCCAGCGTCAACGAACGCCAGACCATCGTTCCGCATCCACCGCGGTGTTGAATTGAGCTCGGAATATGCGAGGTCCAAGTCTCCATCGCCATCGATGTCAGAAGCATTGATCCGCGAAATCGCGACGTCCGTTTGAAACAGGAGAGCACTCGCCGAATAGTCGCCTTGCGAGGTGACATTTTCGTGCCAAGCGATTTCGGTCTCCCATTTTCCGTCGCCGTCGAGATGCGCGTGCAACGTCACGACATCCAGATCGCCATCGGAATCGATGTCAACGGCCGTAACAGAAGTTGACGCGTCGGACCGACTGCCGATGTTTTGTCGAAAGCCAAACGTCCCGTTCCCAAGATTCTCCTTCCACCCTAGATTCTCCTTCCACCCTGCGCGTCCATCGGCGAATAACAGATCAAGATCTCCATCGCCATCCAGATCGGCCGTCGTCATATCGCTGATCGCGTTGACTTCGACTGGGTCAACAGTGTGCCGAACCGCGTTCGCAACAGTGAGAAACCTACGAGGTTCCATCCTTTCGAACTGAAGGCGGTGGCGTGTCACAGCAAAAAGCTCCAGAATTTGATACTTGGCACGACATGGCTGGCCGTTTAAGCTGCAGTACCTGTGGACCCACGGAATTTTGAAGAATGTGACCGATGAATTACGCGTTCAAGTGAGTTGGCGTTTACGGATGACCGTTTCGAAGTGTCTCCACCCAGAGAACCGACGGTCTTGGCAGGCCGCTATTCGGCAGGTTCTGTATCCGTGCAGCAATGCTGCTACTCAATTACCGTCCGCGTTTTTGCGACGATAGGCCTCAAGCTGCATCTCCATACGTCGATAGTGATCCGCGGAACCGACGTTGCGCGGTATATGTGTCACCCCGCCATTGACTCGGCAAATGAACGTTTCAGGCAATTGCTCGCCTAGCCAATCGACTTCTTCTTTGGAAATCGTTGTCCACGTGAATCGCAACTCTCGAAGGCTTTTCATTTTTGCAATGTGTTCGCAGCACACCGAGTTCAATTTCATATTTTCAAGGTCGAGCACTTCCAACTGCCTCAAGACCGTCAGGTGCTGGAATCCTTTTTCGGTAATCTTGTCACCGAAGTAATTGCTACTCGATGGGTATCTTTCACCCAGTTGCACATTAAGCTCCTTCAGCCGAGGCATTTTGGAAATCGCCTCGCACCCACCGTCCGACAGGTTTCCGGATCGAACATGTAACTCTTCTACGCCAGTAAACTTTGCCAGCTGACAAAAACCTGCGTCGGTAAGGACATTCGATCGGATCGACAAGAATCCAAGTTGCTGCGACTGTGTAGCATTTGCCTCAGCAAGAACCGCAATCCCTGCGTCAGTGATATCTGTTCCAGCAAGGCTAATACTCTTTAACCGCGAGAACTTAGCCAAACTCTGCGCCGACTCGTCCGTAAACCCCGATCCCACGAGCATAAACCTCATTAAGGCCGGCAAGTCAATAAGATACTCCAGTCCCTTATCGGTAATTGGAGCCTCAAGTGATAACGATTCGAGTCGTTGCATCTGGCGGACGTGAACGAGCCC
>JAGQPC010000638.1 GCA_020426925.1 Planctomycetales bacterium
TTACCAGCGGTTCGCTCGCTACCCGCCGACGACGAACAGATGCTCAAGGATTTGGCGAATGAGATCTGCGGAGATCTGTCTGCAACAATTGACAAGGCTCGGGCGATCGAGCGTTACTTCGCGAAGAACTTCAAATACTCACTGTCCTCTGATCCAGCCGCAAACCTCGCCGGACGCTCTGCGATTCGAGCTTTCCTGGAAGATCGTCGTGACGCTCACTGCGTGTACTTTGCAACGGCAACGGCTTTGCTATTGCGAGCTCAGAAAATCCCGAGCCGACTTTGCCTAGGATATCTTGTCTACGAAATGAATGACGAGAACGACTACTACGTTGCGGCCAATCGCAATGCACATGCGTGGGCCGAGGCGTACGACAAACCGACTCGGCGGTGGATCGTTGTCGAGTCTACGCCGGAAATCAGCGACTACGTTGCGCGTTTCTCGAGCGTCCTGTCACGAGACTCAGCAGATCACGAATCGGCTGACAATCTAAACGCCAATCGAAGCGATAGTTGGATCCTGATGCTAGTCAACTTGCTCGGTGGCCAGGTAGTTCTTTCGATTCTTGCCGTGACTGTTGCAGCAATCCTGGTCCTTCGAAATCGAGAGCAGTTAGCAACGTTGCTAACGTTTACCGCAAATCGAAATGCTAAATACATTCTGAAGGCGGATCGCACAGCAGCGAAACTAGGTTTCAAGCGACACATCAATGAAACGTATCACCAATTTGCAAACCGGATGCGTAACGCCTCGGAACCACTAGTTGAACTTGCCACCTGGTACGAGTCGTACGCGGTGGCTCGCTACACAAAAAAACACGCTGCGATAGCTCTACCGCCGCCACCACTCGCCTGCAAGTGCAACTCAACAGCGGTTCACTCGCAAGCTGAGAGCGGCTAAGGAGAGGCCACGAGAAAATCTGACAGTTTTGAATCGAATGATGCTTTGGCGCAATTCGACCCAACTGATATGCGGTGTTAACGAGTCTTTTTCCCTGATCTGTCAGGATTCTGAAGAAACTGCGATTATCATAGTGACGCGCGATGCTTTCAGTTTTCAAGAATTGACATGGGCACTATCGAATGACATCTTCGGAACACCGCAGTAATGATTTCGTCCAAGCATTCGCTACCGTCGATCAGATTTGTGACGAGTTCGAATCGGATTGGAAACGCAAATCCGCTGGAGAATTGGAAACCTATCTTCACAAGGCCGATTCGAAGATCCGAAAGACGTTGCTTGAAGAATTGATTGTGATTGATCTGTGCTATCGAGCAAAATCGGATCAGGCGGCGAGCCCAAAAGAATACGAAACTCGTTTCCCGAATGACTCAGATACCATATCGCGCAGCTTTCGAAAGTTTGCCGTCGGGAACGGCGATGCTGAAACTTGGCACATGCCCGCCATTGGCGAAGTTCTAAACTGCCGATACAAAATCGTTCGCGAGCTGGGAAAGGGAGGATTCGGCAAAGTCTATCTTGGGTTCGACGAAACGTTGGCTCGCGACGTGGCGATCAAAATCCCGCTGCAACGACACTACGGAAACACGAGCGATTTGCTGGATGAGGCAAAGGTTCTGGCAAAGCTCCAGCATCCGAATATCGTGTCTGTCTTCGATGCAGACCGATTAGACGATGGCCGAGTTTTCTTTGTTTCCGCGTTCATCGATGGACAAAGCCTCCACGAACGACTTCGTACCGGCAAGCTTTCCGAACACGAAGCATGTGCGTTAATAGAAACGGTCGCGCGCACTCTCGAGTATGCTCACCAGCAAAACATCATCCACCGAGACGTCAAGCCAGCAAATATTCTGCTTGATAAGACCGGCTCGCCTCACATCGCAGACTTCGGGCTCGCGTTGGACGAAGATGACACAACTGGCCGTCGCGCGCAAGGCGGATCGGTCGACTACATGAGCCCCGAGCAGCTGCGAGGCGAAGGACATCTTGTCAATCGTCGCTCCGACATTTACAGCTTGGGTGTCGTTTTCTACCAACTGCTGACGGGAAACCACCCACGGACGCTAAGGCGAAACACTGACAATTGTTATGACATCGATCAGGTTCAGGAAGAACTGTCGTTATTCCCGCTCCCACTCAGCTGCATCTGCTTAAAGATGCTTGCTCCTTTGGCGGCCGACCGATTCGCGTCGGCATCAGACGTCGCGGATGCGATTTGCATTGCCAATGGCGCACCGCGTGGTTCCAGGCGAAAGGGCGAATGCGCAACTGTCATTCCACGCGGATTGCGCAGCTACGACGAACGTGATGCACAATTCTTTCTGGAGCTTCTGCCGGGACCGTACGATGAACAAGGCATTCCCGATTCAGTCCGTTTTTGGCAGCAACGAATCAACGAGACCGATCCGCAGCGAACCTTCCGAGTGGGCGTCATGTACGGACCGTCCGGTTGCGGAAAGTCGTCACTGATGCGAGCCGGAATCATTCCGCTCCTTGGCGAGCACGTCAAGCCGATCTTCTTTGAGGCACGTGGCGACGACGATGCCGGTCGGTTAGAAGACGCCCTACGAGAGCATTTCCCCATTGCTGGCGCCGGCGACTTAACCGACATGATGCGGCATGCAAGAAAACATCTGAGCGAAAAGCGAACTCACAAAACGTTGATCGTGATTGACCAGCTGGAACAGTGGCTCCACAACCAGCCATTCCAGGAAGACGGTGAACTCGCTCGAGCACTGCGCCAATGCGATGGCAAATGGCTGCAGTGTGTCGTGCTGATACGAGCCGACTTTTGGATGCCGCTGAGTCGACTGATGCGTCACATCGACGTGACGACCCAGGAACACGGCAATGCGCGTGTAGTTGACCTTTTTAGCGAGAAGCATGCCCAACGTGTCCTCGCCATGATTGGTCACGCTTTTGGGCAATTCCCGCTACGCCTCGATAACGTCGAACACCTCAAATTTGTCGAGACCGCCATTCAGAAAGTCGAGGAAGACGGCCGAGTTAGCCCATTTCGAATCGTCGTCCTGGCCGAATTGTTGCGAAACAAGCCATGGACTCAAGAAACGCTCGCTTCGTTTGACGACCTGGAATCATTGCTACTCAGTTTCTTCGACGACACGTTCCGAAGCGAACAATCTCACCCGCACGCTCGGCAACATGAAGCTGCGGCATGTCGAGTCCTGCGGCAGTTGTTGCCAGTTGAAGGCACCGATATTCGCGGACACAGTAAGACCTACGCTGAACTTTCGGAA
>JAGQPC010000639.1:0-546 GCA_020426925.1 Planctomycetales bacterium
TCGGCGAATCAATGCGTTACGCGACGATTCCGATCCCGTAACACAGTCTTTAACACAGATATAACACCAGCAACTGAATCTAAACGATTGCCCGAAGAAAGTTCGAATTCTTTGCTTGGCGATTGCGTCGCCAAATCGTTTGATTAGGTGCGGAGCAAACGTCCGAATTGCTTGGCAAAGGGACCGAGGTTTGTGGCAAGGTGTTGCCAAAACGTCACGGTTCCCAGAGTTGAGAAGCACGCGGTCGAGATTTCCTGTAGAAAGCGTTGCCTGTCGGTTCGAGCGAGGTACGATTAGCGACCACGGTGACGTTATCGCTTAACAGCGAGCGTCAGCCGAATGTGTGTTCGTTTGATGTCGAGCAGACGAACCAATGACCGAGAGAAGGCTTCAAGAAAACGCTTCAATCGATGACTTGGCCATCATGCAACAAGACTTCTATCGGCACTTCGAGCAGTGTCGCGCATCGAGCCAAACGCTCTGCCGGTATTCCAACACGCCCCGATTCGTAATCTTCCAGTTCCTGGCAAGAGCACTCGTCGCCTA
>JAGQPC010000639.1:686-11395 GCA_020426925.1 Planctomycetales bacterium
AAGGTGCCGGGAGGTTAGAAAGCCCAAAAAGCGGCCAGTGGCGTATTTCCGCACGCGGTCTTGTATTCCGCCATCCTCCCAACATAGCAGGAGGACCGTTTCATGTTCACGAAGTCCAATCGTGCCTCTTCGGGGGCTTCTACTCCCCGTCATGGCATTCTAGTACACGATCCGATCGCAAAAGTAAACGAATAATGCGAAGCGGCTCACACTCGCACCCGTCCTGGCGTCGCGTCTGCCTTTTCAGTGCCAAAGTCTATCTGAACACTGACCGTCCACTATTGGTCCGAATCCGGCATCCTGCCGTGACTTGCCGGACTCCTGCTAGTCATGGTCGTAGCATATGACGGAACCTCGTTACATAAGAGCAGATCCGCTGCAAATTCCGATTCGTCATCAGCTTGACCGCACTTTTCGGCAAACTGCATCGGTGGATTCGATTCGACCGCTGTTCCGAACGCTTTATTGCAGCTGCATTCGGTTGATGCAACCGACAGCTCGCAGAAAATTGGCTATCAAGCAGCGGTGTCGTCAGATTTCTTGCACGGCTGAGCTTAGAGGCAACAGTCCAACGCCCGATTTCGTTGACACGCTAAGCTGCGTCGAACGATGAAGCCGACGCGTCCAAGTAATCTGCTCAAGCTGCATCGGCCGTTTGGCCGATGGTGCTCAGCGATTTACGCACGAGGTAATGCAGGTCAGTTCGACCAGAGCACGGACACTGCCTCGAGGCGCAACTCCAAACGCCCATAGCGTGAATATGAAGAGATATCATTATGGAAGCCCATATCGTTGTAGACTGAACGGACGCCGCCTCGTCCAATCTAAGTTAAGCTGGCCGCCCAGGAGAGATTCTGTGTCCTGCCTCAAACCATTTCTTGCCTCTGCCGCACTGATATTGTCCGTTGCATCCGCTACATTTGCCTCCGAAGCGCATACGGTTTTTAAGTCCGTGGACAATGGCACGTCTTGGGTTGCCTACGACACCGGGATTCCCAAGACAACTCGGACTAACGCTTTCGGCAAATTGGGAAAAATGCTTTTTGCAGGTACTGATTCCGGTCTTTTTTTCACTGAACGGTCTTCACAATCGTGGAAAGCCATCGTCGGGTTGCCAACCAAGTTAAGCCGCATCATAAGCATCGCGACCGCCGGAGCGAATGTATTTGTTGGGACGGATGGCAACGGAATGTTCGTGTCGACAGACAAGGGAGAATCTTGGACTCGCAATACCTCGTTGCAAGTGAAAAAAGTCCGTGCTCTGCTATTCGAGCATGGCACGCTTTACGCCGGTACTGACACCGACGGTGTTTTCGTGTCCGATGACTATGGTATCAGTTGGCATAACCTCATGGGCGGCCTGCCCGCGGATGCTCAGGTTTTCGATTTGGCCATGGTCAAGGGCAAATTGTTTACAGCCTTATATGCCAAGGGGCTATATGCCTGGCAGGATGGGGGCAATTGCTGGACAAAGTCAGGGAACGTGCGTCCGTTGGTGCTTGCCTCGAGCCGTGATACTTTGATCGCAGGCCACAACCCTGGTGGGCTGTATTGGAGCGATAACGCCGGCGTCTCATGGAGGAAAGGAACCGGAAGTAGTGTTGACGGCGTCAGCCCTTTGCGCGACCTGCTCTGTGACGCACCTGTTTGGGAAGCAGGAGCGAATGACAAACTGGCGTTTGCCGGAGCAGCCGATGGAATCTACCTATCAACAGACCACGGACGGACCTGGATGCGCTCAAGAACAGGTCTTCCTAGCAATGGCCCAGGTATCGCATTTCTAGTGACGCCGGACCTTGTACTAGCAGCTACAACAATTGTCCAAAGTGAATGACCAGATGCCGTGACCAGACGGACGCTGCAAGGAACACGAAATCAACTTCGAGCTGATTTGAGCCACTGCCGACAAGGACTGCCTAAACAGCGAGTGGGTAGTTCCGGCAAGTGTGCGAGAATGGTTTGCGCATGCACTTGCAAACGACGCAGTTGAGTCGATGCTAGTATGGACAAATGACGCCAAACGCAGAGTACGAATGCGTGGTCAGTGAAACCGACCGTGTCCTTGGCTGATTTTCTCAGCTTTTCTTGCCATTGAATATTCGGGCATGTGTCATCGCTGCTCGCCAAGAAGAAAACGCTGTATAGGCATGGTGCTGAACTTCAGAAGCCCCACACCTGTACTGCCATTTTAGCATTGACGGAGTTAGAACAACCCGCCTAGTATCCCCGCGTCAGGGTAAAAGCGCAAGTAATCCGACCGAAGAATGCATTGGCAGGAGGCGAGGCTTGAATATGGCGCTGAAATCAGAGTTGCTAATCGGAACGTTGCTAGTTGTTCATTGCTCGTTCGCGAGTGGCCAAACAGAGTCACCTGACAGTTTAATTCCATCGACTTCATCGCTTTCTGCTGTGCCGGTGTCTGCGCAGCCATCAGGTACTAATGCGATTACAGCCGAACAGGTCGAGCGAGCCTTGGCCGAAGTCCAACAAAGCGTCGATGTAGCTGACGATGTCAAACTGCGAGTGATCGAAAACTACAATGCCGCCATGAAGAACCTGCAAAGCGCGGCCAATAGTGACGCTCGCCTAAAAGCATTGTCCACTGAAACAGCATCCGTGTCCGAGCGTGCTGAGCAATTGAGGGCGCAACTTGCATCGCAAAAAAATCAGAAACCCGAACTCAGCGAAGCCCTGACGTTGATGGAGATGGAACAATTGCTGCCAACGCTCGAAGTGCAACTTTCAGCGGCTAAGAAGGCTAAGCAGGACGCTGAAGTCGAATTGCAGTCCCGTGGGGCGCGTCGTAAAGACATCCGTGCTCGCATGGCAAGCATACAAGAAAAGATCGCTGATGCTGCGTCGCAAATCAAGTCACTTCAAAACGCAGATTCTGCGGCGCAGGATCAATCGTTGCTCGCCAGGCTGCTGACGCGGCGGCTGACGCTCGAGAAAGAATCACCCGCACTCGAAAGTGAACTAGCAAAGTACGACGCTGAGGAAGCCGCCGACCTCGTTAGGCTACGAATGGATGTCGCTGCAGGCAGTGCAGCCCACACGGACAGAATCATCGCGCTATTGCAGAAGAGAATCCAAGTTGCTCGGGAAGCAGCAGCCGAAGAATCCGTTCGCATTGCTCGACAAGAAGCCGTGTCGGCCGATCCGGCTCTGAAAGTGTACGCCGAAGACAATCAGGTATTGGCTGAGAGATCCAAACATGTTGCTGGGCAACTGGCCAGGACCGAAGCAGCACTCACTGCGGCCACCGAGGTCTATGAGAACTTGTTGCGACAGTTCGTGAACACGAAGAAGAAAGTCGATTCGGTCGGCTTGACAAGTTCCGTTGGAGCGCTGTTGCGGAAGCAAAAAACCACGTTGCCAGATGTCGCTGCCCGGCGTGCGGCCGTAGTGGAGCGTCAAAAACTGATCAACGACACGCAGTACGAACTCTTCGAACATGAGGAGGCTCAAGAAGAACTGTCTGAGATAGATGGCGCGATTCAAAAGATCCTCGCTGATGCCAATAACGACACTACCAAAAATGTGGCGTTGCTCGATTCGGCCGCTCGAGAATTGATGGCGCGCAAGCGTGAATACCTGGCAGACTTAGTTCGCAGCACTGGTCAGTACTTTGACAAGCTGGTCGAATTGGACACGATCGACCAACAAATTATTGAGCTTGAGGCTGAATACGAGAACTACATTGAACAGCGGGTGTTGTGGATTCGCAGTAGCACCCCTTTAACTGCGGGTGTGGCAGTTGAACCATCAGCTAAATCGTTCGTTATGTTCGAATCCTGGGGAGACGCAGGCACCCGGTTGCTGGCTGACGTTAAGCGATCGTACGTGCTCTATGTCCCATGCTTTGTGGTGTTTGCGATGCTGCTGGTTCGCCGCCGAGCGATTCGTGCGACGATCCGTGAAATGGGCGACTTGGCCGAGAAGTCGAATTGTCGCTCGATCGTTCCGACGCTTCGTAGCCTATGGCTCACGGCGATCTTGTCGCTGACATGGCCATTGATCTGTTTCTTTGTTGGCTGGCGAATTGGTCGTGCTGCAAGTGACTCGGACTTTACCGCAGCGATCGGTCAAGGTCTTAAGATGACCGCGATCGTTTGGGCATCCATTGAATGCCTCCTTCAACTCACTCGAAACAACGGTGTAGGCGATTCGCACTTTTGCTGGCCCGCAAAGATAAACACGGCGATCCGCCACGAACTCAAATTCTGCAGGGTTTTCATACTTCCAACGTGTTTTGTTACTGAGACCTTGATTGCTGGCGACGGAATCAGCCAGCGAGGCGACGTGCAACGAATTGCATTCATACTGGGCATGGCGATTCTTGCGATTGTAATCTACCGTCTGCTGCGGCCAACGGGCGTGCTGCGAGACTACCTGGCGTCAAATCCAAGTAGCTTGATTTCTAAGGTGAAGTACTTGCTTCCAACAACTAGCATGTTTCTGCCAATGTCATTAGCTTTGCTCGCGGCAGCGGGCTATTTCTATACCGCCCAGATGCTGTTTTGGCGTCTATACGCTACGTTTGTTTTCGTTACGTTGCTAATCGTGGTCAGGTCCGTGCTTTACCGGATGCTTCTGCTTCGCCGTCGTCACCTCAGCATCGAGCAGGCACGAGTGCGGGCAGCCGCCGCGAAACTGGCGGGAGAAACCGGTGCCGATCCATCAGCACTAGCGGGCATTGTCACCGAAAACAAGCAAGCGGACATTTCCGCACACAGCTTGCAATCACGCAACCTTGTCAGCACAGGTATGTCGGCCGCGATCCTGATTGGGATGTGGATGATTTGGAGCCAGGTGTTGCCAGCGCTCAGTATGGTTGGCAACTATCCGATTTGGGGAAAAGCCGCTTCAATTGCGCCAGCCGTGGCGACATCAACCCCAATGTCACCAATGTCCGCGGTAGCTGCAACAACCTCCACCTCGGTGACAGAGGCGACCGTAGCATCCGATGATTATGTCAACGAATCGGTAACCCTGTCTGACCTGGCGCTTGCAATCTTGATTGTCGTAGTCACGTTTGTTGTCTTTCGAAACGGTCCTGGCCTACTTGAGATCTCCGTGCTGCAACAGCTGCCGTTTGACGCATCTGTGCGCTACGCGATCACCACGTTAGTGAGCTATGTGATCGTCATGGTTGGAACCATTGTGGCCTGTTCGACGATCGGATTGCAGTGGTCGCAAATCCAGTGGCTAGCCACTGCGTTAACATTTGGCCTGGCGTTTGGGCTACAAGAAATGTTCGCCAATTTTGTAGCAGGACTGATAATCTTAGTAGAACGCCCAATTCGCGTAGGCGACGTAGTGACCGTCGATGATGTTACTGGTGTCGTGTCACGAATTCGTATTCGTGCTACTTCGATCACTAATTGGGAACGAAAGGAGTACGTGGTTCCCAACAAAGAATTCATAACAGGGCGGCTTCTTAATTGGACGCTTTCAGACAAGGTCAATCGCATTCTGGTTGAAGTGGGGCTCGCGTATGGTGCCGACACAGACTTGGCTCGCGAGCTACTGCTGAAGGCAGCCAACGAACATCCATCGATCCTTAAGGATCCTGCCGCGATCGCCACGTTTGAAGGGTTCGGTGACAACTCATTGAATTTGCTCCTGCGAGCGTATCTTCCGACGTTAGACAATCGCCTGCAAGTCATAACCGAATTGCATACTGAGATTAATCGTTCCTTCCGCGCAGCGGGACTTGAAATCGCCTATCCGCAGCGTGATTTGCACATTCGCTCGCTGTCAGCTGGGACTGCACTTGGACTTCGAACTAGCGTGGATCACGACGACGAACGGATGACAGATGCTGCTTGATATGTAAACATTTTAGAGAAACCAAAGCTTGGTCGCTCACCTTGATCCAGGGTTTAGGTGTCGGTCCGTGTAAACTGCTAAACTACATAGTTTCCAACTGCTTTGGGCGAACTATCGATTTACCGGGGAGCTACAAAGCTGCCACGTTATGTCGAGGACTCTCATGAAAATTGCAGCCTCTGCTCTCAGTGATCGCGGCTTGAAACGAGAAGGAAACGAGGATCAGTACCTTATTGACGAGTCGCTCGGCCTATTTATCGTTTGCGATGGCATGGGCGGCCACGCTGCCGGTGAAGTCGCAGCCGAACGTGCCATCGAGTTCACTGTGCAACACATATCTTCTCACGTTGATGACTTGGCATCTGCGGTGGAAAAACCGGATGGCCATTTCCGAATCTTGAAGCTTGTTGAAGAGGCAGTTCGCATCGCGAGCCAAGAGGTCAATCAACTCGCTCGGTCGTCGCCCGCATATGCTGGAATGGGGACCACATTGACCATGCTCATGATAGTTGTCGACAAGGGGATCATTGCACACGTAGGCGATTCTCGGTTGTACTTGATGCGGGGTGGAGAGATCCATCAGCTAACTGTCGATCACACATTGGCCAATGAGATGTTTCGTGCTGGCGAGTTAACGAAGGACCAAGCCGCGATCAGTCGCTACCAACACGTGTTAACGCGAAGCATCGGACCGCACGAATCGGTTGCTATCGACACTCTCCTATTCGACTTGCTTCCCGGTGACAAGCTGCTGCTGTGTTCCGATGGCTTGAGTAACTACTTCCCTGACTCTTCTGTGGTTGCGGAATTGCTAGCGAAGCCGAAGATTGCTTGCCAGCCAGATCCACTGATCGAATACGCGAAAGATTCAGGTGGTGCTGACAACATCACCGCGATCGTTGTTGAAACATTCTCAGAATCAGACGTAGACGCGATGCCGGACACAGAAGAGCGGATGAGATTCCTACGAGAAAGCTTCTTGGGTCGGAGCATGTCCGTCCGTCGCCTACTTCATCTGATGACGACGACTTCCTCCATTCATTGCAATGTAGGCAAAGAATTGATCGCCCTCGGTGCGAAATGCCCCGGTATGTACATTGTCATGGCGGGAGCTTTTCGCGTTATCGACGACGAAGTTGTTGAGTCCGAATTGGTCAAGGGAGATTGCTTCGGCCAAGCGACTTTAATCGCGCCTGCGAATTCGCCAGTGACGTTAATAGCTAGCGAGCCGTCACGAGTCCTTCTGATTGACCGTCGGAGTTTCACACGACTGGCTAAACGGATTCCTCGCCTCGGCAATCTTCTGCTCCGAAATTTGTGCCGGCACTTGAGCGAGACGATTATTTCCTCGGAAGCCCCACGTCCAATGAGTCTTGATGATACTGGACCACTGTGATGATAGTGGCAAAACGCCGACCGTTGTGGACTATGCTGTTTGCAATCGCTCTGCTCGGCAACTCGCGGATCGCGCTGCCTCAAGAAGTTAACGAGTATGTGGAGTCGAAGCCTGAAAAAACCGAGGTACTTCTAGTCGGAACCAAACACAGTCCTCCTTTCGCGATAAAGAATCCAGACGGCGCGTGGACTGGAATCAGCATAGAGCTCTGGGATCATTTGGCGGGTGAGCTAGACCTCGATTTTGAATATCAGGAGGCAACGCTTCCTGACCTGCTCGCAGGATTAGAACAAGGAAGTCTGGACGCTGCCGTGGCAGCCATCAGCGTGACTTCAGAGCGGCATGAGCGGATAGATTTCTGTCATCCACACTTTTCAACCGGTTTGGGCATCGCCGTCAGCAATCGAGAACGCGTGACATCATGGTCATTGTTGACTCGAGTCGTTAGTAACCGTTTGTTGAAGATCATTATGGCGATGGTACTAATCGTTGCCGTTTGCGGCTTTTTCTTTTGGGTGTTCGAACGCAACGTTAATACTTCTCTGTTCGGTGGGAAAAGGCGGCAAGGCCTCGGCATGGGAATCTGGTGGTCGACGATTCTGCTGCTTGGGCACAAAGGAGTCATCCCTGTCAGCACACTGGGGCGTTTTCTTGCAATGCTGGCAATGTTCGCGAGCCTTATTGTCGTTTCGATTCTGACCGGCGTGATCACGTCGGTTTTGACCGTAGGCCAGCTAGATACCGGAATCAAACGATCGACCGACTTATATAACGTACGCGTTGCAACTGTGGCGGACAGCACGAGCGCTGACTATTTGCGTCAGCGCCGCATATTCTTTCGAGGCTACGCAAGTCCAGTCGATGCGATCGACGCTGTCGATGCTGGCAGCGCCGATGCGGTCGTGTACGACGCTGCTCTGCTAAAATACTTGGCAAGCGATGAGTATGCCAATCGAATCGACGTGCTGCCGGTGATCTTCAATGTCCAGGAGTACGCGATTGCACTGCCACAGGATAGCAGCCTACGCAAACGCCTGAACGAGGAACTGCTTCGCTTCCGCGAGAGCGACTCTTGGGATGCTCTTGTGTATCATTACTTAGGAGAATGAGTTCATGTGGCCCATTCCGCGCGCCTCCCTCACGACTTTCATCGCGATTGCGCTCTTCTCGACCATTTCTGCGGGGCAAGATGGCACACGTGAGGACATTTTGTCGGACGAGAGCGTGAAGCTGAAGATTCCGGAAAAACTTCGAGTTGCGACGCGAGAGGTTCCGCCGTTTGCAATGCGAAACCAAGCTGGCCAGTGGACGGGAATCAGTATCGATTTGCTTCGTGACGTCAAAGCAGAACTTGAGAGTGAATCAGGGCACGACATTGAGATTGAGTTCCGAGTATTAACGCTAGCCGGAATGCTCAATGCCGTAGAAAAGTCCGAAGTTGATTTGGCGGCTGCCGCAATCACGATGAACTACGATCGCGAAAAGCGGATGGACTTCACGCACTCGTTTCACACCTCTGGCTTAGGAATCGCCGTTGGAGCGAAGCAGCGCAAATCAGGATGGTCCGGGATAGTCGACGCCGTTTTGTCGGCAACTTTCGTTCGTATTGTTGCTGGCTTGATTCTGGCTATGTTTATCAGCGCCGTTGGGATCTATTTGTTTGAAAGGCAAGCCAACCGAGGGCAATTCGATAAGGGCTGGGTGAAGGGTATTGCCGATGGCATGTGGTGGGCTGCCGTTACGTTGACGACTGTCGGTTATGGCGACAAAGTTCCGCGGACTCTGGGCGGGCGCATGATCGGGCTGATTTGGATGTTTGCCGGGTTATTCATTATTGCCGGATTCACTGCTTCGGTCACCTCAACGCTGACGCTGATTGAACTGCGATCGCGACTAAACGGCCCGTCCGACCTGTCGCGAGTCAAAGTCGCAACTGTCGATGGATCTACGTCGGCGGACTATTTGCGGTCGCGCCACATCGTATTCGCTAAACACCCCAACGTGGATTCGGCTTTGAGAAGTCTGGCCAACGGTAAGTGTGACGCGGTCGTTTACGACGCCCCCATCTTGAAGCACCAGACCTATCAAAACTGGTCGGGTGAAGCGTATGTTTTGCCAGCCTCATTCGAGCGACAGAACTACGCTTTTGCGCTACCCAGTGACAGTACGCTGCGTGAACCAATCAACCAAGTCCTGCTGCGCCAGACCTCCAGTCCGAAGTGGGACGAAGTACTGGCCACCTATTTCGGTGAGAGCCGGGAATAGACGCCTGTCTCCCTAAACTTCCACGAGAATCGATGAGCCGCAAATACTTTAAGAAGAAGCACACCAAGGTCGGTGCACGCCCTGGGACACTCGTCATCGCCAAGGATTCACCACCACCGAGAATCACGTCGATGCACTATTCAGCCAGTGGACATCGGACCACGTCAGTTGACTCCGTTGAGGAACTGCGTGAAGGCTTTAGTGAGAACGAAGTAACCTGGATCGACATTCAGGGGCTCGGCGATCGAAGCATCATGCGAAAACTGGGCACGATATTCAGTTTTCATCCACTGTTGCTGGAAGACATTGTCAACGTTCCTCAGCGCCCCAAAAGTGAACCGTATGAAGACCAGTTACTGGTGATTGTAGCATGGTTAGCCTGGACGATGAGGACCAGACGGGGCATCCAAGAGTCGACATGGAACAAGTCAGCGTGGTGATTGCTAAGAATTACGTAATTACATTTCAGGAGCGATACGGCGATATTCTGGATCCGGTTCGCTCTCGTTTGGCTTCAAAAAAAGGGATTATCCGCCAGCGAGGTGCCGATTACCTTGCCTTCGCAATTGTTGATACGATCATCGATGGATACTATCCCGTTCTTGAAGTTGTCGGTGACCATTTGGAATCGCTTGAAGCAACTGTCATTAATGATCCTTCGCCGGCTGTACTCGGGGAACTGAATCGTCTCAAGAATCAACTCATCAATCTGCGTCGCGCAATCTGGCCGCAACGAGAAGCCATCAACGCACTCGTCCGTGGAGATCACAAAATAATCTCCGACGAAGTCGGCATTTATCTACGCGACACATATGACCATTGCGTTCAAACGTCTGAAGTCGCAGAAATGTACCGCGAGATGGTAACCGGCCTGATGAACACCTATCTGTCTCCAGTCGCCAATCGTACTAACGATGTGATGAGGTGATTGATTTCGTTCTGACAGCGGTACACCAAGGAACGTGGCCGACGGCAAAGCATGCGGTCAGAGGAATTGAGCAGTAAGTTCCAATTTGGAAAATGCCCTAGAACGTGTGAACGCCTATGAACCTTTCGTCTTCGGCTGCGGTTCCGTAATCGGTTGGGGTTCTGTAACTTGGATGTTAGTCGCCAAATGTTCGAGTGCCGTTCGCTGGATTTCATCTGCCGTAACATGGACTTCATGTCGCTTTGCAACCGTGGGATTTGCCAATCGTCCTAGATGGATGACGGGTTC
>JAGQPC010000640.1 GCA_020426925.1 Planctomycetales bacterium
GAACGGTCTTGAACGTCGTCGACTTCGGCGCGTTTGTTGATATCGGTTTGCCGGATAGCGGACTGGTCCACGTCAGCCGACTTTCAAATAAATTCGTGAGTGATCCACACGATATCGTCAGCGTTGGCGACATTATCAACGTCTGGGTCATCGACGTGGACATGAAGCGACGTCGAGTATCCCTGACTGCAATTATGCCTGGAACCGAAGCCGAACGACCACCGCGTAAGCAACGCCAAAGTGGTGGTGAATCGACTGAACGGGGTGGCGGTGAACGGCCGAGCAAGGGGCGACCGCAACAAGGGAAGAAACCGCGTGATCAGCGTGGCGGGAAGGGTCGCCGACAACAAGGAGCTTGGAAACCCAAAGCGAAACCCAAGCCGGTTGTCCCAATTACCCAGGCAATGGCTGATGGTAAAGAACCAATGCGGACGTTTTCCGACTTGTTGCAATTCCACAATCAGAAAAAATCTGACGGCGGAAAAAAGAAATAGTTGCAAATCGGTTGCTGACGTCTCACGACAAATCGGCTCAAGTGCGCGAGGAAGCTTCTCGTGACGACAAACAAATCTGCGATCCTGTACCGGGACAATTGTTTTCTAAAACACGACACTGGCGCTCATCCAGAAAAAGCTGCACGGCTGGAGCATCTTTATCGACGGCTAGACGAGTCAACCGTCGATGACGCGTATACGATCCGCGGTGCCATCGCTGCTGATGTCGAAACGATTCGCCGCGTCCATTCCGAAGAACACATTCGCAACATCGAAGAATACGCAACGAAAGGTGGAGGACGAATTGAAGCAGACACCGTCATGTCGACCGAATCGTATAACGTCGCGGTCAACGCGGTCGGAACTTCATGCGATGCGGTTACGCGAGTCATTGAAGAGCAAGACGTCTCGCACGCCGTGTGTTTAATTCGACCACCTGGTCATCACGCACTCCCTAAACGCCCGATGGGTTTCTGCCTATTTAACAATGTCGCGGTTGCGGCAAGACACGCGACCGCCAAGCATAGTCTCAATCGAATTCTCATTGTTGATTGGGACGTCCACCACGGAAACGGCACGCAAGACACGTTTTGGGAAGACGAACAAGTCGCGTTCTTCTCGATCCATCGCTGGCCATTTTATCCGGGGACAGGTGCGAAAGACGAGACCGGATCAGGCAAAGGACTGGGTACCAATCTGAACTTGCCTGTCGAATTCGGGACAAGTCGCGAAGACTATCTCTCCGCTTTCAAATCAGAACTGGAGCGGTTCGCCGATAAGGTCAAACCAGAACTCGTCCTCATCAGCGCAGGATTTGATAGTCACCGACTCGATCCCATTGGATCGCTAGGACTGGAAACCGAAGACTTTGCCACGTTAACTTCAATTGTCGCCAATGTCGCGAATACACACGCCGGTGGCAAAATCGTCAGCCTGCTAGAAGGCGGTTACAACGTGCAAGTGTTGCCCGACTGCGTGCTAACTCATTTGCAGACGCTTACCGAATGCCGCAAGGACAAGGCTTAGGTTCTCGTGGGAACAGCACTAACCAATGCAAGGTGAGTTCCTAGCTGTAAACCGGACTTCCAGTCGCAAACAAGGTTCGTCAAACAGTGTCGGGTGACAGGTTGCTTTGCACTGCCGAGCGACCCGCCTGGCCGATTTGTGCCGCGAGACCGGGAGCATTGATCATTCTCCATGTGTGTCGCGCAAATGCCGCTCGATCACCCGGCTTCACGAGAAAGCCGGATGCTTCCGACGTGATCAGCCGTCGGTGTTCCGAAATATCGGTCGCGACAACCGGGACTTGCAGTGAAATAGCTTCCACGAGCGAGGAAGTTGACGACTCTCGTTTTGCTCCAGCCCAAAAATAATCGAGCAACGATAACCAGCAGGGATGCTCACTGTGATTTCCCAGGAAGCGGACTCGTTTTCCCACGCCAACTTGGTCTCGGAAGCGATGTAATCTCCATTCTTGTGGTCCAGTGCCAGCTATCAATAGATACGTTCGATCGTTGATTACACGTAGCAGTTCAGCAGCCCAGATCAGATCCTTTATCCCTCGCCATGGCTGCAATGGTCCGACCGCTCCGATCAAGATCGCGTTCGACGGTAGGTTCAGTGACTCACAGAATTGTTTGCGGTCGAAGTTATGTGGCCGGTCGAAACGAATCTTTGAGGACAACTGTGCGGTTTCGCAAACGAGATGATCTTTGCGTGATGCCAACCTAACCCACTGGCGCGCATCTTTATCGTAAACGCGAACTGTGGAATGAGAACGTCCACGCAGGATCTTCCGCAGTCGCAATGCGGCGTTCACGTCGAACCGATGGCGTCGTTCCGCAGACATCACTTCAAGCCCGTGATCGGCCAGTCGCTTTCGCTTTGTTTCCTGGTCGTGTTGATGTTTCACGCCGAGCTGCTCAAGATGACTATTAAGTAGCTCTGACGTCAGCCTAGGAACATTGTCGACAGCAGTAATGACTTCCGTCGCCGACAAGCGACGTCGAAGTGGTGTTATCGCATCGATCAAGCAAACCGTGTTGGTTACAGCTTGCTGAGCGGAATTGATTACGTGATCGACGTCTAGCGAGCAGATCGACGATGCGACATGTAGAACATCGACTGTTGATTTATCTGTCATAACAACATCCGTGTTGCGATTTGGGGAACGGCTGACTTATTCGCCGATGTCGTGCGACTCTAGTGCGGCGACGTACGGTAGATTCCTGTATTGGTCTTGGTAGTCTAATCCATACCCGACAACAAATTCATTGGGGATTTCGAAACCAACAAAATCGGGACACAATTCAACCTGTTGCTGCCCGGTTTTTTGCAACAACACAGCAGACCGGATCGAAATCGGTGCGAGCTTGTGCATCAAGTCGATCAGTTCCAGCATCGTGTGGCCTGTGTCAAAAATGTCGTCTACGATAAGCACGTCTTGTTTTGCGATGTTTGGCATGAGGTCCGAATTGATAACCAGCGGTCCACGAGTTGTCGCGCCGCGGTAGCTGCTGGCTTGAACAACGCCAACTCGTAGGGGCATCGTCATTTGGCGAATGAGATCGGCGAGCAGCACGACGCTACCAGTAAGTACGCCAACGATCGTGAGCGGCGAGTCTCCGTAAAAGCCGTTGATCTCGTCCGCCATCCGACAGACTGCCTCGTTGACTTCCGGTTCCGATATCAGCGTCTTCATTGCTTAGTTTTGCAGGCTGGATGTTTTTCTGTTTAGGATTGCGACACACTGCAGAGTTGGCATTTTAGCGCGCTGTTCCCGATTTGATAACCTCGCACGCCTTGCGAACATTCTGATCGACTGAAAGAATTCGGAAAACTCATTTGTGAAAAACCACGAGAACGTATCGATGCACAACGCTGGAACTTGGTCGGAAGTAGTGGTTGCTGGGCACGTCTGTGATGTCTTTGAGCCGACCACGCGAAATCCGAACGGGTACGTGATCATTTATCTCCATGGTGTGCACCAGGGCAGGCTCGCCGATCACCAACCGTTTGTAGAGCTATTTGAGCAAAGCGGCTTCGTCGTGATTGGGCCACGCACGGCCAGAAGTTGGTGGACCGACAAGATCTGTCGCGAGTTCGACGAAAACCTAACGGCTCAGCAATACGTTATTGAGCATGTCATGCCGTTCGTTCGCGAGGCTTATGGGACTCGGCCGCCTCAGATCGCGTTGCTAGGAACGAGTATGGGTGGTCAGGGTGCTTTGCGATTCGCATATAAATTCCCGGACTTGTTTCCGGTGGTCGCTGCGATTTCGCCGGCGATCGATTACCAGAAAAGGCTTGAAACTCCTGAAGAAGACGATGATCCCCTATTTGAAATGTATCTGGATCCAGAAGCTGCCCGGCAGGACACGGCTCTCTTGCACATTCATCCGCTGAACTGGCCAAGAAACCAGTTTTTTTGTTGCGACCCGACAGATTATCGTTGGTTCGATAGCTCCGATCGTTTGCGAATGAAATTAGGATCGCTCGGCGTTCCTTTTGAGTGCGATCTGGAAACGTCAGCAGGCGGCCACGGATTTCAGTATTACAATGCAATGGCGGAGCGCGCGATGAGTTATATCTTGAACTCGTTGAATAGCGAACGACTGCGCGTCGTGTAATCGCTTGGTGAGCAACTCAGCCTGTGAGGTCCACGCCGAATACTCGAAGTCGCCTTAATCAGGTTCGTCCATGCCTAATGGTCACGACAAGAAACTAGCTCACGCAGTTGCAGGACAGGTCAACATCAAGCAGATCATGTCGTGGACACTGGTCGCTGCGCTAGCGAGTGCCGTCGCATCGCCAATTCTGCGGACGTTGCCGTTGCATGCGATGATTCTGTTTGTGATCACGCTGACGATTCAGTTTGTTGTGTATTTTACTGCTGTCGTTGCCAAGGTCGATTACGCTCGACGCATGCAGCAGACGGCGGGTGAAGTGTTGCTTGTTGGGACTAGCGCTGGAGGCGTTTTTCTGGCTCCAGGCTTGCGAGCTGCTTTTGGGCCGCTTTACAAGTTCATTGCCAATAGCCTGGCGGTATTTTTTCTGCTGACTACGTTGGCGATGGTCGGGATCGGGTTGGAGTATCCGCTAAAGGGCTTAATACTCGTCATGTGGACTCAACTGCTTTTCTTTCGTTATGCATGGTCGACCGTAGAAATGGAATGGAGCCAGACAGCGCAATTCTGCGAACGAGGTGTGTTGCTCGATGTATTCCATCCGTGGGACTCGATCTACAACATGCGGATGAGCTCGGCGGTCCCGAATCAAGTTACGGTTCAGTTCCGGCGTGGTTCGACAACCGGAATTAAGATTGATGAGTCAGATACCGAGCGTGCTGAAGAGATCATTCGCGAAAAGATGCCGGCCCACGTGTTTGGCGGTGCTCGTGAACCGGCCGATCTTGCCGTACCAGGTGAATTGTCCAGCGAACAATTGACTGCGTACTTTCAGCAATTACTCAATTGGCAGCTGAGCCAGGCTAAGCTGGGTGTTCGTCAACGAAGTATTCCACAATGGGCAATGTTCGGTTGCCTTGTGAATGCATATTTAGCGACCGTCGTCTTGGTGTTTCAACCGTTCCAAATTCCGCATTGGTATCGGTTTATAGCAGTGATTGTGATCCTTTCCGCGATCCACGTCGTGACAATAGTTCTCCGCACTCGGCGTCTGCGTCAATGGAAAGACGCTGGTCGAACCGTGTTCTTTGTCGGGCAACGAAGTCAAAGTCAGATCAACGACCAAACCGACGGTGATTCATTGTTTGAGTCGCCTATATTCTCAGTTCTTTTGGGCGCGTTTGTGGTCGCGGGGCCAGGTCAGCACGTTCCTATTTTGGCCATCGGCGTCACATTGGTATTCGCGCTGAGGCACCGCAACCTATACCGTTACAGTGGTGACGAGATAGAACGGCTCGTGTGGTTCTGTGAAGGAGGAATTGTTCTTGATGGCGTCCTGCGGCCGTGGAACGATATTGCTCGGGTTTCCAAGGATGATTTTGAACGGCGGAAGATTGTCGTGACGTTGACAAAAGGAAAGAGATTTGTCGTGGAAGTAGTCAATGTCGAAGGCGCAGTTGCATTAATCCGCGAACACATCGAGGGCACTTCGCCTTGCGATCAGTAGGGCGTCGCGAACAGTGAAATAGGCCACATAGCACTGCAATCGCATCCGTTCATCACGATTAAGGCAGGGCTGGAATGACGTCTCGATATCTCCGAAGATTGAATGCTCTGGTTTGTCAAATACCTTCACGAAGGAGAATCTCATGAGATATCAAGCACTTGTCGGTTTGTTCGCAATTGTGGTTGCCACGGCGTGCTGTGCCGACCAACTGAAAGTTGGGCACAAATTTGCTAAAACAGCGTTTGACGACGGTGCGGTGTTTCAGCCGACCGGCAAGCGGCAGGTTCTGTTTGTTTATGCGTCGTGGTGAGCTGGCTGCCGGTCGCATGTGCCAGGTTGGTACAAGAATATCAAAGGCCATTTGGATGATGGGAGTCTCCACGCAACTGCGATTGTTGAGGAACAACACGGCGAACGTACGAGTTTGTTCAACCAGTGGAAAGAACTCGACAAAATCGAAACGTTTGTCGATTCGCTAAACCGGTTGG
Organism: Planctomycetales bacterium; assembly: GCA_020426925.1. Taxonomy (GTDB): domain Bacteria; phylum Planctomycetota; class Planctomycetia; order Pirellulales; family Pirellulaceae; genus JAGQPC01. The sequence goes on from JAGQPC010000640.1 coordinate 6,116, forward strand.
ACGTAGCGGCTGTACCTATTGTTTTGTTTGTCGACGAATTTGGGATCATTCGAAAACGCAATCCAAAACCGTCCGAAGTAGACGATTTTCTCGAGTATGACTTTGAGAACGATCCTTCTGCGAAGTTGATCGAGCTACCTCAGCGTCCCGGTGATCAGGACGCAATCGATGGAAAACTCGACCAGGCGATTGCTGCGTATAGAGAACATCTGAAACAGAATCCCGAGGACGCTCGTGCCCAATTTCGTCTTGGCGTGTGTTATCGTAAGCGGTTTGATGGCATGCTATCACGAGGAAACTCCGAAGATTTCGTTTTGGCTGTGCAACATTGGCAAACAGCTTTAAGGCTGAATCCGAATCAGTACATTTGGCGCAGAAGGCTGCAGCAATACGGTCCCGTCTTGAGTAAGCCCTATCCGTTTTACGACTGGGTCGATATGGCGAGAAATGAAATCGTCGCTCGCGGTGAATCTCCGCGGAAACTATTGACCGAACCAACTGGCGCCGAGCTGATCGGTCCGGCGGCTGCCGCGAACAGCGAACGTGATGTTGCTGTTCAAGAGCCCGATCCAACGGGACGTGTTCATCGTGATAGGTCAGAAACCGTCGTTGTCCGGACCGCGATTATTCATTCGACTGAGAAAAAGGACACAGCTCGTGTCCACGTGATGTTGCGGCCAAGTGCGGTTGGCGGTTACGACTGGAATAATGAAGCCGAACCCGTGCGACTGTGGATTCGAAACGATCAGCCATTCAAGTCGAACCATTCCCTGGTCACATTCAGCCAGCCGAAAGAAGAGTCTTCCAGCGAATTACGGAGATCGGAATTCGAAGTGAGCTGGTCCGATTCCGACCAACCAAAACCTCTCGAAGCATATGTCGTCTACCATTTGTGCAACAAGCAAACCGGTCAGTGCGTGTTTTGGCGTCAGGATATCTCGATTGACGTGGTTCCTACAGAAAAAGGCCAGCCCTAAAGCTGACCTTTTATGAAGTCCAAGTTGGTTTCCGTTGCTGAGCGCTTACTGGGCGGCTGGTGCGGGTTGAGCTTGAACTCGTTTTCGCACGTCAGTTTCCAGTACGCCAAATGCAGCCTCATGTCGTTGAACAGACATACTTAGTGCCGCGAGGAGGCGCTTAGCGGTAAAGTGATTCAAGATAATTCGCTGCGTCACTGGAATTGGATTCTCTGGAACACCAACGGGCTGAGTATTCAGACCGAAGTCAACAATCAACTCTTCCGGAGTTCCCGTAACTCGGCAGAAATTTGCGTACGAGCTAATGACATGCGAGTCATCCAGCTCAACTTGCGGAGGTGCTTGCTGCTGTTGCGGTTGCCCCTGCGGAGCTGCTTCTTTTTGTTCGTCGGCCATCTCTTAATCTCCTGTTATCTACACTCTCGTGTGTGTTTTGGCATCGCCACGCCGGCAACGCGCGATCATTATAGTTACTAAAAGTGTTGCAGTTTTGCGTGGTCCTGGCAACAGTTCGCAGTAACCGCAACGAAGAAGTGTACTTCGTTGTATCCAGGAATCCACCTAAAGTTACAAGTCGAATCGGAACGTTTTCATTGCATATCGGTACAACCGTTGACCCAGAGACTGCGGCTCCGCCTTTATTTTTGCTCGACCCCGCATGCCCCGCACAAGCTGCCTATCCGGATTCTGAATCGGAACGAAAACCTGATAAGTAGCACTCAGCGGCCGCTGAACTCCTGTGGATGGATCGGTCTCGGTCGCGATCGTTCCGCCAGCCTGAAACGACAAATGCTCTGGCGTGACTTCCATCGGACGTCGCGAAATCGCGTCCTCCGATTCGATCGTGCCATCGATATCTTGGTTCGTAAACGGTTCAAGGCGAATTCGCACGTTTTGTCCCGGATAGACATAATCGATATCGGACTGGTCTACCGCGAGTTCGGCTTCAAAGTTCGCTTCGTCACCGATGTAACAGATAATGTCGCTGGGCGACAGGGTGGCTCCTAGGTTCTTCTTGTCCATTAATGAACCAGACCATGACGGCAGCTGCTCGCCCATTGTTGGTCGTTCTTTTTGCCAGCGAGGTACGATGACGGTTCCGGCGATAGGAGCCGTGACTGTTAGCTCGTTGGATTGATCTTCTAATCGAGGAATAGTCTCGGTTTCCAGGCTTCGGATGTTCACTTTCGCCACCGGCACAAGCGCTCGATCACGCACGTCTGCTGAACGCTTTGCGTGGTCCAGCTGTTCCCGGTAGCTCGCCAGTTCAGATCTAGCCTCCAGTAGCTGCAGTTCCAAATCAATGTTTCGAAGCTTGGCGATCGGCGTTCCTTTGTCGACCTTTTGGCCAGGCTCAACAAGAATGTCCGTCAGAATTCCCTCTTCGCCAGCGTAGACCGCTTTGGCGTCACGGGGCTGTACTTGTGCGGAGCACTTCACGCTGTACGGCAACGGCAACGTGCAGAACGCTGCGACAAGAACAAATAGAATCGCCAAAGTGATTAAAATGTTCTTTCGTTTCACTTGGTGCATTCTCCCTGGTACATGAAGGAATTTTCCTAGTTGCCACATGGGCTGAATAACAAGACCGAACAGTCCCATACACGCAATCACTCGACCAACGACCTGCAGGCCGTAAGGTTCGAGTACAGAATTCAAAAACATCAAGATCGAAAACACGACGACCCATCGATAGATCACCGCGGCAACGGTATACATCGCAAAGAACAGCTGGTTGCCTTGTGGCAGAAACGGATCGTCTTGCTGCTCGAGTCCCAGACAGTATTCGGCCATATAGCGCTGAAGGATCTTGCTGGACTTTTGTCGGAGGTTTGGAATCTCCGAAAGGTCCGACATGATGTAGTAGCCATCGAATCGCAACAGCGGGTTGCCGTTGAACAACACGGTACTGACGGAACAGATGAACATTACGCTGAGCGATATTTGATTTATCGTACTGGCTTCGTCGCTGAACCACCACAGAAACGTTGCGATTGAGGCAAGCGTTAGCTCGACATACATTCCCGCCGCGCCGATTGCGGCTCGATGCCATTTGCTCGGCAATAGCCAGGAGTCGGACACGTTGCAATACAAGCAGGGCGTCAGGACGAGGAACATCACACCCATCTCGTGACATTCGCCACCGAACCGTTTACACGAAAGCCCGTGGCCAAATTCGTGCAAGACCTTTGTCAGGCCCATCGTGATTCCCAGCCACAACCAGTTTTGTGGTCCGAAGAATTCATGAAAGGCAGGGAGGCGAGACCGGAACATGGTGAAGTTTGTTCCAATCAGCAGCAGAGCACAGATGCCAATGAACGCGACGACCATCACAGCCCACTTGGTAAAGTACCAATTGGTGAAGGGTGCCATCGCATTCAGAAGTTTTTCGGGATCAATTCCCTTAAAACGAATCGCCAGAACGTTGGAGAGTTTTCCCAGCAATTCTTTTCGTTTTGTTTCGTCACGCCGGTTCTTGAGCTGTCGACCTTGGCCTTCGGCTCCGGTGATCAGCAAGCCGCTGCGATGTAACATGCCAATAAAATGTTGCAAATCGCCCAACGTGATTTTTTGAGGCGCGAAGTCTTTTTCGAAACGGTCCTTGATTTCCTGAAAGCTGACCGTGCCATCTAACATTTGAAGAATAGAGAATTCTTCTTCCTGAAATCGATAGTACTTTAGCCCGATGGGCTCTTTGATCACCCAATAAGGTTTTCCCTGGTACTTGTGATAACGCATCGACAGATCGGGCCGCATTCGCAAGGGCAGCTTGCGCGTGGCACTGGAGACCAGACTGTCATTCAGGGTAACCATTCGATGCGTTCTCTATGTGGCGATCTGCGGCGGCCAATTACAAGCCAAACACTATTTCAGGTGCACCGTAGCTTTCATGCCAGGTGTAAACAACCATTGCCCAGACGAGAGTTTTCGGTTTTCAATTTCGATCCATGCCCGATAGAGACCAGACCGTTTGTCAATCGTGACATCGGTAAACCCAACAACGCCCGATGCCGTTTCGCTGCCACCGCTACCGGTGTCGACGATAACTTCGACTCGCCGGCCCATGAGACTTGATTGCGGATGGTCGTCGTAGTCGACTGGCATTTCGACTCGCAGTTTGTCCATTTGCACGATGTATGCCACGGGTTCACCGGGCGAAACCCACGTGCCATTGCGGCGAATGATTTGAGATACAAACCCTTCGACGGGACTCTTGACCTTGCGATTTTCGATCATCGCCTCGGCTCGTTGAGCCTCCGACATCGCCGCTTGCTCATCGGCAATCGCGACCTTCATTTGATGTTCAGCCGCTTCGATTTCGAGGATGCCGCGGTCACGACGATATTCCAATTCGCGAATCTCCGTCTTGCTGACCGCATCGGGAACGCGTGCAACAACTTGCAGCTTTCGCTGGAGTTCAATCTGGTATAAGTCGCGCTGTTTGATTGCCGCTTGGACGCTGACGTCACTTTCGGCTTGAACCTTCGCAGCCTTCCATTTCATTGCTGCGACTTTGAACGCGAGTTTTGCATCCTTTTCATCGATCTGTGCAATCACCTGATCTGCAGTGACGTTTTGTCCTTCCTGAATCAGCAAATCGGTGATGACGCCACCCTCTTTGGCCGGAACTTCATTCGCCCAAATTGCATATAGACTGCAGTTGTCGATAACATTGGGATCACTTGCTTGACCGACTGAAGCGGCTGCAAGAACGATGGATGTGATAACTGGCGACATGTTGAAGCCCTCTGTATTCGTTGAGTCTGTGGTTAATGTCGATATCTAAATTGAGAACATCGTCATTTGCAGCCATTCAAGCAGTTCGTGGAAGAAGCAATACGCCATGGGAGCACGTCCGCATTTCACTTTGGCAATGACTTCCGTTCCTTGTTTCACTTCGACGACTGCGCCAGCCGTGTCGGCAGTGGCTATTGCATTGCGCAGTTCCTCTTCGTCAATCTCGACAACCAAACGGTGTCCGTGTCCGTATTCGGAGTGCATGCGACTGTCTTTGTCGAATGACTTTACGGTTCCTTTTAGTTTTGCGTTGGGATTACTTTTCAAGATGTATGAGATCTCTACTGGTCGGTTTTCAGCCTTTGCCTTTGCCCATTCCTTGCTGAAATGGCCCATTCGTTTGCCGGCCAAGTAGATTTCCAATTCCCATTCGCTGGTTGGGTCGGCCACTTGTATGGCCAATTGCCCTGGGCTAACCGGGCGATCGGACAGCAAGTCCTCCAACTTAGATGTCATCACTTGTCCGTCGATTGGGCTCTCGACTGTCAGCTCTTTTTCGCGGATTGCCAGTCTTTCAAGCTGACTTTCGAACCTCCGCAACTCAACCTTCAATTGACCAATAGGTTTCGTCGCAGCTTGCGCCTCTCGATTACCAAACGCTGTTTTGTCCGCGAGGTTGATCTCCTCGATTGTCTGCTCGCGATTCTTCTTGGCTTCCTCGATCATTTGTCGGATGTCATGGTCTTCCAAAATGATCAGCGGGTCACCTTTTTTCACGATTTGGCCATGTTCAACGTTGATCTTCGTAACTCGTCCAGCCTGAGTAAAGTAAACGTTCCGTCGGACGGATGGCATCAATTGTCCGTCTGCTTTCAGTTCAAAATCTTTTGGAATGACGATCAGTCCGATGACTACAGCAAGAACCAACCCCGAAATCAGCAGCGTCTTCGGAAGATTCTTCGCCGTGGTGAGTGCCCGCGATTGTCCGATCGTGCGCCAGACCGGCATCAGAAAAAGTTCGTTGTGTTCGATTGCGTTGCCGAGTGCTCGGGCGCTCTGTTGACAGATCTCTTCAATCCGAGGTGCAACGAGTTCGCGAGACTGTGTTGAGTCAACTTGTTCGATGATCAACGAACCGATGACGTCGCCGACGTTTGATTGGTACTTGACCGTTTCGTCCGTTCCAAGCTCGTCGGTCGATTTCTGTTTGATCATGTCGGCTTTGCGAAGCGGCACAATCGCGAGCGATTTTGTATGCGATTCGTCGACGTAGTCCTCCAGAGCTTTTTCGACTTGAGGCGGCAAATCGTCGAGCTTGCCGTTGTACCACAGCGCTTCCCCCGTGGCGCAAACTCGTGATGAGAGTGCTTGCAGGTACGTAATAATATTTGAGCGAGGGTCGATTGTGTCTTGGCCGCTAACTGCTTGAACAACTTGCTTGCCACCAGCTTTTGTCGTTGTTACGACGACTCGGTCGCATTCGATCAGGCGTCGCCCTTCGTTCGCGATCGTGTACGCGGTTTCTCGAACATCTAGACTGTCGTGGACGTCTTTGGAGAAGTTGTTGACTTTCGCCCAGAACGATTGACGGTCGCTGAACGTTTTGAGTTTTCGACCTTTCAGCCAATCGCCAATGTGCTGGCTCATCTGAACCAAGAATCGAAGATAGCCTTGCTGGCTACCCGGTTGCGCGTCGGCTCTCTGGAAGACCTCCAAAATGCCTTCGACAGAATCGTCCGTCGTCATCGGCGCCATGACCAGCAGAGTATTTGTAGGATTTGCCGCTCCGTCCGCTTCACCCGATCCAGCCATGGGCGGAATGAGACGAGGTTCACCACTTTTGATGACTTCTTGCAACAAACGAAAGTGCTTGTGGCTGTCCGGGTTTTCTGTATCGATCAGTGTAGAATTGATGTTGATTTGATAGTCCAGCCTCAGGCGTCGATCATCATCGATCGTCCAGACCGCACCACCGTGCGCGGCCAGTGCTGTGACGACTCGATGCAATACTTCGGCGTAGTATTGCTCCGGCGGCATATCGCTACGTGAAAGTTGCGATATTTCTTGAACGAGTCCGCGAATCTGTTGTTTCGTTTTTTCGAGATCGTTGGGACTAGGAGCGCCGGCGGCTGTGCTCATGATGAATCACAATTGGTTCGAGGTCTGATGAGATTTGGAAACGCAGACGAGACGAAGCTGGTTGATTTTATTTTTTTGCGGCGGAACGGACAACTAAACGCGTCGTGCCGTTGGACACTTAAGCGATTCTTGTGCCAATCAAAATACGATTGCGATGGTACGTCCAATTGTGGCGATCATTGCGGTCAATTAGGTTGCTTCCATGTTGTGAGCCGCGTCGCGATAACCGCTACAACCCTGCCAACTTGGCACAAATAACATCGTCACGACTGACACATGCGGCAGTTTGATCTCGCAAACGTAGCTCAAAAATGACAACGTGGAACGCACGCGTTTAGTTTTGGCGCGACGACTTCACTACCGTCACGGCGCTGCGCGATATTATGTGAGAACTGTTCGATGTCATTAGTTTGGCGTATCCAGATACGGATCTTGGCCAAGTTCATGCTGCATCTTTTTGCGTTGCTTTTCGTGATGCAGTAGCACCATCCGGTCGCGCAGATGCCTCCGTTCAACCTTCTTTTGCGCTTTTCTGAACAAACTCGCGCGATGTTTGACGGGGCCGCGACGCAGCTTATCGGCCATCTTCTTTGCGGCGGCAGGGCCGTAACTGGTCCTAAGAATTTCATCGTCCAATGACAGATAAGTGACGGTTGATCCTGGATCACCTTGGCGACCACAGCGCCCGACCAACTGACGGTCAATTCGAGCTGAATCGTGGATCTCGGTGCAGATCACGTGAAGCCCACCAAGTTCGGCGATCCCATCTTCTAACTTGATGTCCGTTCCGCGACCGGCCATGTTTGTGGCGACCGTAACTTTGCCTCGTTGGCCGGCGTCGGCGACAATTTCCGCTTCGCTGGCAACATGGTGAGCGTTCAGCACTTGGTGTTCGATTCCTCGCGCGTTTAACAAATTAGAAAGCAGCTCCGACTTTTCGATCGTCCTTGTGCCAACGAGAATCGGGCGTCCGACCCGATGTATCTCGACAATCTCTTCGACGATGGCGCTCCATTTTTCTTCGTCCGTCGCAAATACGCGATCGGCAAGGATTTTCCGCTGAGCAGGCCGGTTCGTGGGGATGCGAATAACCGTCGACTTGTAGATTTTTCGAAACTCGTGCGCCGACGTCATCGCCGTACCGGTCATGCCGGCGAGAACTTTGTATCGCAGGAATAGATCTTGGACCGTGATTCGAGCCGCCTGTCCAGTGTCGACCGTGATTTCGATTCCTTCTTTGGCTTCGATCGATTGATGAATGCCGTCTCGCCACTTTCGACCTTCCGCCAAACGTCCCGTCGATTCGTCGACGATTACGATTTCATCGTCCAACACGACGTAATGTTGATCGATCAGGAAATCGCGGCTAACTTTAATCGCTTGTTCAATGTAGTCGTATGCGTCGATGAGCCCTACGCCGTCCATTTCTTGAGGCTGAGGAATAGCGCGAACGAGCTGCCTGCCGGTTGCTGTGAGTTCGATTTTTTTCTTTTCGTGATCGTAGTCGTAGTGCTCATCTTCCTCAAACTGATGAACAACTTCAGCGGCCCAGTTATATGTTGCCTTGATCGATTCTTCTCCCTCAGAGCCGATGGCGCTGATGATGAGCGGAGTTCTCGCTTCATCAATCAGAATGCTGTCTGCTTCGTCGACGAGTCCGTAGTACGGTTCGCGCTGAACAGGGCGTTCGCCGCCCTCTGATTTTTTTGCGTTTCCGACTCCGTCCAAAAAGTCGAGTTTCTCTTGCTTCATTTTTCGGATGACTAACCGATCACGCAAAAAATCAAATCCGAACTCTTTTGCCGTGCCGTAAATAATGTCGCAGGCGTACGCTTCCCGCCGTTGAGGACGACTCATGTCGGTCTGAATGACACCGACGGTCATACCGAGCAATTCGTAAAGCGGTCGCATCAACTCAGCGTCTCGAGCAGCCAGGTAGTCGTTGACCGTTGCGAGTTGGCAACCTTTCCCCTTCAGTGCATGCAGATACATCGGTGATGTGGCTGTTAGCGTCTTGCCTTCACCCGTATCCATTTCGGCAACGCAGCCGTGAAAAAGCGCCATGCCCCCAAGCACTTGAACATCGAAGTGGCGCATGCCTAGCGTTCTTCTCGCGCTTTCGCGAACTAGTCCGAACGCTTGCGGCAACAGGTTGGCCAGCTTTTCACCAGCCTTGGCTCGATAACGAAGTGACAGACTTTGGCGGCGCAGATCATGATCAGGCCGGTTCTTATATTTTTTTTCATACTCTTCGATCAGCGGCAACATGGACCGAAAACGAGTCAGATACCACTTCGCCTTGCCTTGCGACAGCGCGCCAATTTTCAGCGGAGTTTTGTGTACGGCCTCTTGCGTTAGCCGATCGACCTCGTCGCCTGCTGGCGGCGGAGGCGCGACATCAACACGTGCGGAATTCAATTCGGCTGGCAGTTCTGTGGTCGTTTCCGTGGGTACGGACATATTCTCTTACCCTTGCTTGCAAGTCACTGCATTCATCATAGCGATTCTAGTGCCATCGGCTAATTATTTTGGCGGTGCCGTTGTCGAATTGCCCAATCCCTGTGCTATTTTGGCCGTCGAGAAACGAATTTGCCCGTACAAAATGCCGTTGCCGCATTTTTCGCTTAATCGCTACATCTTTCGCAACCGAAAGAAGACATGTGATCTGAACACTTAGTGCTCCGGGTGGGATCAATATTGAGATCGCGACTAAGGACGTCATGCAGCGGAGCGTAGGAACTGATTCGTATAGAGCGCAATGGTTATGACCACCATAAAACCTAGAACCTCATGTAGCCGCGTTGCTGTGTGCTCGCTTGCCCTATTGATTCTCGCTGGCTCGGACACTTTTGCTCAGCGGCAATTAGCGCCCAACGCATCAACGGCGAATCGATCTGCTGCAAGTACCGTTCGTCAAAACTTCGCTCGACTGCAATCTGGCGAATCTGTTCAGCGCGGTGCTCCAGCTGCGCAAATCCATCAGCGAACGCCAACGGTGGCGAATCCCGTACAACAAACTGCGTACTTTGGCGATACGAACGCAATGGGCGATACGTTCATTGAAGGTTCGGCGGCAAGCAATGTCTCATTGCCCGCGGGTGGTGGTTTGATGAGCGGATGTGGCGGTGCTGGTTGTGCATCGGGTTGCTCTGACTGTTGCGGATTTGACGACGGCTGTGGTTTAGGAACATGTGGTTCGATGTGCGGCTGCCTTGGCTTGTACGGATCGGTGGAGTACCTGATGTGGTGGGAGAAAGGCGATTTCTTGCCCCCGCTGGTTGCGAGCAGTCCGGACGGAACCAGTAGTGAAAACACAGGGGTCGTCGGCTTTTCGAACGCGCTGTTTGGTGACGAGACGTTCAACAACGATTTGATCAACGGCTTTCGAGTCACACTAGGCACGTGGGTTAACGGTAACAACAACCTTGGCGTAATCGGACGCTACTTCAATACGGAAGACGCCGAAGCGAGCTTTTCAGGCGATTCAAACCGCTTTCCGCGACTCGGACGGCCATTCTTCAATACATTCACAAATGAAGAAGACTCGTTGCTGTTGGGATTTCCTGACGAAATCACGGGCGACGTCACCGCAACGTTCCGAAGTCAAGCCCGTGGCGCTGAAGCGAACATTCGAAAGCTGTACACGTGTGGAGGCAACTATCGAGTCGACGTTGTCTACGGTTATCGATACATGGGAATTGACGAGTCGGTGCGCATCGACAACACGCTGCGGTTTATCGATCCTCAATCGATTCAGGTTGGAACGTCCATTGAACAGTTTGATCTGTTCGATATCGAAAACGAATTTCACGGAGGTGAACTAGGCTTCATGGGCCATTCGATCCAGGGATGTTGGGCGATCGATTTTATCGCGAAGGTTGCTCTGGGCAATACGACTCAGCGAACGAGTATTTCAGGTCAGTCGATTACGACACCAGCAACCGGTTCGGCGTTGACGACTCAAGGCGGTTTGCTGACTCAACCGTCAAACATCGGAATGCACGAGGACAATCAGTTCACTGTGATTCCTGAGTTCACGGCGACCGCCAGTTACGCGTTGACTTACAACCTGGATCTGTCGATCGGTTACACGTTCTTGTATGTCAATCACGTAGCCCGACCTAGCAACGCAATCGATCGGTCCGTCAACTTGACACAACAGACTGCACTCGATGGCGAACTGCGACCGGTTTTTCCCGGTACCGATTCCGACTACCTGCTGCAAGGAATCAACTTCGGCTTGAACTTCCGCTACTAGTTCTCTGCGAAAGATTTTGTCCAGAAGAAGACGCGACATGAAGACTGGAGCAGGTCATGTTCAGGGGGCATGACCTGATTCTATGCTAGCCAGTCACTCAACGGCAAAGTCGTCGCATTTTGCCGCATTTGCTCTTGGCAACCATCCGATCGAGCAAACTCTAGCGGTTAATCGTCCTGCTTGCGGCTTCGCAAAGCCGCACTGTCGCGCGAACCGATTCCATTCTGGATGACGCGAAGATGCGCACTTGCATTCACATTTGTGCGATCTGAACGACCCACTTCACCGGGACCACTCTACGAGGATGCGGCACAATGCCAGTTCGCCCGTTTGCCAGACTTTGGAATCTCATAGTTCGCCCGCTTGCGTCCAGAGACCGCATTCGAAACGAAAGTTTCGCAAGGCTTGAATCACTCGAAGAGCGGCGCATGTTGGCGGTCGGCGGTTCCGAGCCGTCAATCACGGGTACGATCTTTGTCGACAACGATCTCAGCGGCGACTTTACTGCCGGCGAACAGGTCGAAGGCGCGACCGTTCGGCTGTTTCAAGACGACGGCGACGGAATCTTTGAACCCGGAACACAGGACTTTCAAGTCGGGGCCGATACGACGACCGATGTTGCCGGGGTCTATTGCTTTGAAAACTTAGATCTCGACGTACAGTACTTTGTTTTTCAACCCGCGCAAACGGTCGGTGCTGTCACGCTGATGGACGTCATGTCCAGCGTCATCAATCCTTCCACACCCGAAATCATGATTGATGATTTCGAAGACCCGACGTCGAGTACGTCTGCACAGCGAGAAGCGATTGCGGATCCTACGACTCCGTCCGTTGCCGGTAGTCTAACTCTTGCGGACGAAACACACATCCTCGGAACCGAACGAGAGTATCTGGCTGAGCTGATTTCCGGGATCGGGGAAGTGGCCGCACGAATTGATCGATTCGATCAGGGGCTGCTTCGATTCGAGACCACTGCTGGCGTTCAGGGTCGCATTACCATGACCTGGGACGGTACCGATAGCGATCCAAACGGTCTCAATGGACTTGACCTAACAGCGGCTGGGACGCTCACGGGTTTTTCGATCAAATCCGGCGTTGATCTATCCGGATCTGGAGAGCAGGTTCGAGTTGTTCTTCAGAGCGGAGCAGACACGTCGGAAGCATTCGGGACGCTGCCGGTAACTAACGGCGGTGTCGCCGAAGGGCACATATTCATTCCATTTACCGACTTTGTAGGCGCTGCTACTGCAGATAGCGTTGACGGAATCCAACTGTTCATCGGAGAAGGCAGTCAGGCAATCGACGGTCAAATGGATTACATCGGTGTCATTGGGCCGCAAACGGCCAATCTGCTGAACAATCCTGGCGCGGACCTCGCGATCACTAAATCCAATACGATTACGACGGCTGTGCCCGGGGACACGATCTCCTACACGATTACGGTCGAGAACCTTGGGCCGAGCGACGCTGACGGTGCGGTGGTGACTGATACGTTTGATCCAGGAACATTCACGAACGTTTCATGGACCAGTGCAGCATTTAACGGAGCCACCGACAACGATGCGAGCGGCAATGGCGACATTAATGATACCGTCAATCTGCCAAGTGGCTCGTCGATCGTTTATACCGTCACTGCAACCGTGATCTCGTCGGTTACCGGAGATGCGTCGAACACCGCTCAGGTGACGCCTCCTGTAGATACGCCGGATCCCGATTTGAGCAACAACTCGGACGACGAAGTTGATCCGTTAGAAGTGCAGGTCGATTTGAGCGTCACCAAGGATGACGGCAATACCGTCGTCAGTCCCAACCAAGACATTGCGTACACAATTGTCGTTTCGAACAACGGCCCGAGTGACGTGATTGGCGCGACTGTGTCTGACACGTTCCCGAGCGAATTGACGAATGTCAGCTACACAAGCTCTGCCGCTGGCGGTGCCACCGGAAACGGATCGGGAACCGACGTTTCCGAGATTAACGAAACCGTCGACATGCCCGCGGGTAGTTCCATCACTTATACCGTAACTGCCACGGTCTCTCCATCGGCGACAGCAACTTTCACGAATACGGTCACAGTTGCGGCGCCCGTTGGCACCGTCGAAACGGACAGCGCAAACAACGTCGCTACAGACACGAATCAAATCGGTGATGTCGTCGATCTTCAAATCACAAAAGACGATGGGGTTACGACCGTTGTACCTGGCGAATCTGTGACGTACACCATCGTCGTGACAAACGCAGGGCCCAGCGACGTTACCGGTGCAACAATAACGGACAACTTCCCCACAGAACTAGAGGGCATAACTTTCACGAGCAGCGTGACCGGCGTCGTCTCCGGCAATAGTGCTACCGGCAGCGATGGCATCGCAGACACGGTCGACATGGAAGCGGGAAGCACGATCACATACCTTGTGACCGGCGCCGTTACGTCGAGTGCGACCGGCACCATTTCGAATACAGCGACTGTTGCTGCGCCCAACGGCGTGACCGAGCTGGACACATCAAACAACAATGCGACCGATGAAGATACTCTGACACCTGAAGTCGATTTGCAGATTACCAAAGTCGACAACGTCAACGAGGTTGCGTTGGGCGGACTGGTCAACTACACAATCGTTGTGACGAACTCTGGTCCAAGTGATGTCGTCGGCGCGACCGTAACCGATACGTTCCCGAGTGAGTTTTCATCGATCTCGTATACGAGCACAGCAACGGGCGGAGCGACCGGTAATTCGGCCAACGGGTCGACCGATATTTCTGACACGGTCAACATGCCAGCCGGCTCGACAATTACGTACGACGTGGATGCAGTCGTAGACGCGGGAGCTTCACTAGGGACGATCTCAAACACTGCGACAGTCGCGGCGCCAGTCGGGACAACAGAGACCAACACTACCAACAACACCGCGATCGAACCAGTCACAATAGTCAATCAGACGATCGACTTGTCCATCTCCAAGACTGACAATGTCACGAACGTCTCGCCGCAAGACGTGCTTACCTACACGATCATCGTCGAAAATGTTGGAACGGCAGATGTCACCGGCGCAACTGTCAGTGATGCCTTTCCCGCCAGTCTGACAAACATCAGCTTCACGAGCGTTACATCCGGTGGCGCATCCGGAGCGACAGCAAGTGCGACAGGCGTATCCGAAATTGACGATACCGTGGACATGCCAGTCGGTAGCTCAATCACCTATACTGTAACCGCGACGGTCGCCGATTCAGCAACCGGAACGATCGTAAACACTGCGCAAGTAGCCGCGACAGGTGACAACAATACGTCCAACAATCAGGCCACGGATACAGACACCGTCGACCAAAATGTCGATCTGGCAATCACAAAGACCGACAACGTTACGCAAGTGAGCGACGGCCAGACGCTCACCTATGTTATCACCGTCACCAATAATGGGCCAAGTGACGCTACTGGCGTAGTCGTTTCAGATACGTTCCCGTCAGATCTGACCAATGTCAGCTGGTCAAGCGTTGCGGCTGGCGGAGCAACCAATAACGACGCAACGGGTAACGGCAATATCAACGACACCGTGAACATGCCGTCCGGTTCGTCGATTACTTACACCGTTAACGCGACAGTGAGCACATCGAATAGCCAAATCTCGAATACGGCTCAAGTGGATGCACCTACGAGCGTTACAGAAACGAACACCGGAAATAACGTAGCGACCGACGTTGACACTGTTGATACGGCGCTTGCGCAGCTTTCCGGATTTGTTTACCACGATGAAGATGATGACGGGATCTTTGATTCCAACGAATCGCCGATTTCGAATGTCGACATCGTATTACTGCTCAATGGATCAGAAGTCGACCGGACGCCGACGGATTCTAGTGGCGCTTACTCGTTCACCGACTTGCAGCCTGGGACATACACCGTTCGCGAGGAGCAGCCGAGCTCGTTTGGCGACGGACAGGAAACTGTCGGCGGCGGAATCGGTTCGGTGAGCGCTAACGACGAGTTTACTGTTCCACTTGCGGCAGGAGATAATGCCACCGAATTGAATTTTGGCGAGAATACACGACAGCCTTCGAAACGCGATTTCT
>JAGQPC010000641.1 GCA_020426925.1 Planctomycetales bacterium
CCACGATCTGTTGATGAAGATTCGGCCAGTTGATGAATCGACAATGTGGAGCTGGTCATCATCGATGACGTAATGAACGTCTCGCTGATAAAAACGTTCTGCACGCAAAGCCGTTTCTACATAGCTGGCCCACGGTCGTTGCAGCTCTTTGACAGGAATCGGTACGACGGGACTGTGGACGTGTTCGCGACCAGCGGGTGTCAGCTCGATTTGATTTGGGCCACTTTGAACGACATGTTCTTCGGAAAGAGTGAGCGCGATCTGCCTCGCCAAATGCACCGCATCGGAATCGGGCGCTGGACCGGGATCTGCTTCGGCGAGAATTAGTGGCGAAGTAGCGTCGTCGATCATGACGTTGTCTGCCTCGTCGATAATTGCGAACGCTAGACCCCGCTGACATGTTTCTAGCTGGGTTCGATGTCGATCAGCACGACCGAGCAACGGCGCAAGCAATGGTTCACCTAACTGCATTTCTGCACGCGATCGCAGTACGAGTTGATCACGCAGGTAGTCGAAACCAAATTCGTAGCCAGATCCATATGTCACATCGCAGGCATAAGCAGCTCGTTTTTCGCCAGCCGGAGCATTCTCCGGCAAGAGCCCCACTAAAATTCCGGCCGCTTCGTAGACGGGCTTCAACTGCTGAAAATCTCGTTCGGCGAGATACGTGTTCGGCGTTGAAATATGGACTCCACGTCCAAACAGACCCCGCCAAACCGCGGCAGGCAATGCGGCAAACGTTTTCCCTTCGCCCGTTTGCATTTCGGCGATTGTTCCGTCCGCCAAGGCTTTGGCCGCAATCAGCTGCACATCGTACAGCTCAACGCCCAGCACTCGCCGCAGCGATTCATTCGCCAGTGCGAAGGCTTCGATGGGCAGTTGCGAGTTTCGCCGAGCTGAAAACGCGATCTGCTCGCGGAGTGACGCCGAATGCGACAACAACTTGTCACTCGGAAGATTCGTCATGTTCGCGCCAGCACTCCTAACCGCATCTACGAATCCAGCATTGCCGGACGATGACGCTTTCCTTCGTCGCAAAAGTAGCTGCATGATCGGCCCGCCGAGTAATTCTGTTGCGTGTGTCGCAACGAAATCATAGGCCACACAACTTTAGCGAATGTTTTTTTGGGCCGTCATCGAGCACCTTGCGGGCGTCGGCGAGCCACCAGAGTCGTCGCCAAACCGAGCGCGAACAGCGGAATTATTGGCTCGGGTACTGCGTTCGGACGAGGCCC
Source organism: Planctomycetales bacterium (assembly GCA_020426925.1). Lineage (GTDB taxonomy): Bacteria > Planctomycetota > Planctomycetia > Pirellulales > Pirellulaceae > JAGQPC01. The sequence goes on from JAGQPC010000641.1 coordinate 1,236, forward strand.
TCGTTCGTAGCCATTCGCTTGAAACGCGAACACAAAATCGGACGAGTCGAATTCGCTGTCACCGTTCCAGTCACCTTCGGCCCAGGTCGAATCGCCTACCGCCGCGTTCTCGTATTCACTGAGTCGGAAAATGCCAGTGAAGTCTCTGCTGTTGAATTCGCCGTCAAGGTTCGAATCGCCAATCCACGTGTGACGCAACGACTCGATCCAATGAACTCGATCGCTTCCATCGACTGACCCGTCATGATTTACGTCGTATTTGAGATTAGTTGAATTGTTGCGAACAGCTACCGACAGTTCATCGATGTCGCCTACGTCCAGCATGGCGTTCCTGTCGAAGTCACCGAGGATATCGTCAATGATCGCAGATAGACGCAAATCGAAACTGAGATCGGGGCTGGTCAGGCTGTGCTGATGTACTTCAACTGCAAGGACGTTGGTTCCGACGACCAACTTGCTTGCATCAACCGTAAACTGCTCGAAACTGTTTTCGGCCGAACCACCACGAGCTCGTGCACCCTGGAAATTCGCCAGGTCGTCGAACGCCGCATCGGGAGCCAAGTTGTCCGTTCGAGCGATCTCCTTTCCATTCAGATAGACCGCAGCCCCGTCGTCGTATAGCAACTCTACACTGAGTGCTTTTGCATCGAGACTTCCGTCGTATTCGAGAGTGTGCCTGAAATAGGTTGTTGCGTGTCGCGGATCTCCTGGTGCGAGTTCAGTCGTTTCGTCGTTATCACCGTAGCCGAATTGCGCCCTGTTGATCCGCCAATTTCGGTCAAAAAACGTCTTCTCCCGCCACGCGGTGCCTTGGTCGCTTCCATCGTCCAAGTATCTCCATCCGGCGCCGGCTTCCACGATTGGAGCCAAAGTAGCTGCATCTTCGATGCGAAAGATGTCGCCATCCAAACTGAGAATGTACAAATTGCCTGTCGCGTCTTCCGCGAAAGAAGCGATGGAGGCAATAGCTCCTCCGTCGGCAAAGATTGACTGTGTCCAATTGTGAACGTCGGTTGCCGTCGTTCCGTCGTGCTCAAGTGACCAAATGTTGTTGGTGACAAAGTCCGCAAAGAAGTACTGACTCTGCAGCGATTGAATTGGTCCCCGATAGACATATCCACCAGTGATGGAAAATCCTCCTGTCTGATCGTGCCCGTATTCATGAATCGGTTCGATGCTGCCTTGCGGACGCTCGCCACCGACTCCGCCTGGCGTGGCAATCGTTCCTTCCCGGAGCCTCCACCCGTAGTTTTCGCCGCCAGAGCTGCTCGCTGGTTGGAAATCGACTTCTTCGAGTGCTCCTTGTCCAACGTCGCCGATGTACAGGTCGCCGTTTGCTCGGTCAAAGCTTGCTCGCCATGGGTTACGTAATCCGTAGGCCCAGATTTCAGCGTCGCCTCCGCCGTTTGCAAAAGGATTGGTAGGCGGGATGGCATAGTTTCGATTGGTTGCCGCGAACTCGTCATTATTCACGTCGATTCGCAACATTTTTCCGAGCAGGTTGTTTGTTACATCTTGTGCGTTTCCAGTTCTGGATGTGTGTCCAGAACCTGTGTCATTTGCAGCGCCGCCGTCACCTGTCCCGATGTACAGGTATCCATCGTTTGGCCCGAAACCAATCCAGCCTCCGTTGTGGTTTGATTGCGGCTGGTTGAATTGAAGCACCGTTGTTGCCGATCCACCAACTACGGCAGAACGGTCTGGCGTAGTTGTGTAGCGTTCAATATTCGTGTTGCCGTTAGCTGCTGTGTAGTTGATAAAGAACTGACCGTTCGTTTCGTAGTCGGGATGAAACGCTAAACCGAGCAGCCCTTGTTCGTTGGACGTACTTACACGAACGTCCAAAAAGTCGGCGTTTGTGACCGCGCCAGACGTCAAGTCAAGAGTCTTGATCTGTCCGCTGTGTTGCTCGACGACGTATAAGGTGTTCGGTTGTCCAGGTGCGTGCGTCGCGAACACCGGTCGTGAAAACCCTGTTGCAACTCGCGTCGCAAAAATAGCTTGCTCGGCGAGTGAAGGTCGTAAGAGCACTGCTACAACAAATACACTTGTCAAGAGCAACTTTGCGTTCATCGATAGGTCCTTATTGGGAGTGGGCGCATTGTTTTGTCATAGAAACAGCTCGAGAAAATTGCAAGTGTTTCTCGGAGAAGAAACCGAAAGTCGCCATCGAAATCCAATGAAATTGATTCCTCAAAGGGACGGTTTACACGTCGCACCGAATCAGCAATATTGTTGCCCCATCACTCCGGAGCAGTTCGCTATGATTCGACTTTCGATGAACGAGGTTACAACCTACGGTTGGTCGTTTGACGAGGACATTGCGAATTACGTGAATGCTGGCTACGAGGGAATTGGAGTTTGTCGCAAGAAGCTGGCGATGTTTGGCGAAGACGCTGGGATCCCTTTGTTAGTGGAATCCGGGTTAAAGGCGTCCAGCTTGTCTTATTGCGGTGGTTTCACGGGCGGCCCACAGCATAATCGCCAAGCGCGCATTAAGGATACGGCGAAGGCGATTCAGCTCGCATGCACGATGGATGCGGGATGCGTCATTGTGAAAAGCGGCGGCCGAGCAGGACACACCGGGAATCATGCGCGTCGGCTCATTCGTGACGCGATTGCTGAATTAGTACCTTTCGCGGAAGATGCGCAAGTCGACTTGGCCATCGAACCGTGGCATGTCGGCTGCATTAAGCAAGAAAGCGTGCTGAATACGCTTGAGCAAGCATTGGATTTGGTGGAAGACATTGGCAGCAGTCGTCTGCGAATCGCGTTTGACACGTACCACTTGGGATTCGGTGAGGTCGACCTTAAATTGATCGAGTATGCTGCGAAGCATATCGCCATAGTCCAGTTAGGCGATGGGTCCGCGCCGCCGACACGGACTCAGAATCGCTGTTCATTGGGCGATGGAATCGTTCCCGTTGGCGACATCGTTTGTGCTCTGATCGCGGGTGGCTATACGGGGTTCTTCGAAGTTGAATTGACCGGACCCGACATCAGCTACAAGCTGTACAACGACATCTTGATCGAATCCCACAATGCGTGGTCAGGACTCGCAGGTCGGTAAGAGGCAAGGTACCTCACGGCAACAAAAAACGGTGCCCGATCAGGACACCGTTAGTATTAGTCGTCAGTTGACAGTCAGTAGACTTCGTAGTTATCGGCGGCGTCGAACCAAGCCGAAACTCATCAGCCCAACGGCAACCAAAACCAAACTGCTCGGTTCTGGAACTTGGTTGATGATCATTCCACTGATCCCACCGGTGTTGTCTTCCAAGTGCTGGTACCAGAGCGTATCGCCGGCACCGATAGCTAATTGGACCGTGGAACTTCCTTGAGCGAAGTTGCCCGTGTTTTCTGAAGCCGGAATACCGCTTCCGCTGTCGTCGCCTACCCACAGTTTTGCAAACTGACTGGGATCAGTGGTCCGGCCTTCAAACAGCGTGACGTTGTAAACACCCGCATCCAGGTTGTCGATTCGCAGCCGAGCCGTTGTACCTGCGGTATCGTCGGTCTTGAACAAGTAATCGTCTACGGCTTCCTTTGGAACAGCGATTCCGTCAAACACGAAATCAGTCCCAGGACCGGCTGGATTGTTTGGACTGAAAGAATCGTCGACCGCCGTGAGTGTCACGTCGTTGTCACCACCGCCCGAGCGATCCGTCAGCGTATACGGTTGGTTTACGGCGATGTCGTTAAATGCATCCCATCCCGCAGCTGCACCTGCACTGTTCGCTCCGTCACCATTAAAGTCGAGCAGGAATTGTCCGGCTTGTGCGGACGACGCCAAGAGAACAGACGCCGCACAAAAGAGAGCCACAATTTTCATGAGTCACCTTCGTCCTATGTTGCTATTCAAATACGGTTCGTTACGTATTTCGTGAATGCGTCATCGTAGACGGGGAGATCTCGAGCTGCAATTAACTAATCTCGAAAAAACACAGCGTGTACAGGTTTCGTTGCGCAGGTCGAGTGACGCACGCATAAGATTGTTAGCGGCTCGGCACGAGCCGGCTTGGTGCAACGATCTCATTTGAGTGGGCAGCTCGCGCTGCTCCACTAATACATGCTAGAGCATGTCGAGGGCGGCTACCTACAGCTTAAAATCTTCGTCGGTCGCCTGAGTGCGATAGATTGGCAAGTGGCGATAGTAGACCTCGAGCACCATCGTCGCCATGGCCGTGTTGTAGAGGCGGCCGCCGGCATTGGCCGAATGTGACGCGCCCATGTGCCAGCTACCTTGCATGTGCCCGTCTTGCGCTTGGGTATTGACCAAGAAGTCTCGCATCTTCTTGTTCCATTTTTCCCAAACGTCGCCTTCGTAGTGACGCATCACTTGTGTAGCGTAGTAGTTGTAGTACATGTCGTATTCGGACGGTCCGGTTTTGCTCAAGCGTTGGACACCTCGAGCGAGCGCGTCGTTTTCTCGGTCCCAGCCCATGTACATGCGGCACAACAACCCGATCGACGTGGTTGCGGGACGTCCGCCGGGGGCAGTGTATCCGTAAGCAGCGCCACCATCTTCTTGGACCGAATCCAGAAACTTCGATGCGCCCAACAAGACGCGATCATCGACTTCTAGGTAAGCCATGCGGCCGCTCTTCAGCGCCATCAACTGCCAGCCGACAACCGATGTGTCGCCGGGCATCTTGGGAGCATATCGCCAGCCGCCTCCGACTGGATCTTGTGCAAATGCGATGTAGTTAAGCGCCGCTTGAGCTGGCCTCAGTAAGTCGGGATCCTTTGTCATTGCATACGCTTCAGAAAGCACTATTGCGGCGAGCCCGTGTGAGTATAGAGTTCCGCCGGGATCAGCAAACGATCCGCTTGCCTTCTGCCGAGTCAGCAGGAAATAAAGTGCACGCTTGATTTGATCTTTATAGTTTCCCTCAAGGTGCGTATGTCCCGCACCCAGAAACGGCAGCAAGGCCATTGCCGTCGCTCCGTTAACAGCTAACTCGTGCGTCCCGTGATCGGGGCAAGGGCAGCGACCTAAACTGTGATTGAAGTTCCAGCTACCGTCCGCGTTTTGGTGAC
>JAGQPC010000642.1 GCA_020426925.1 Planctomycetales bacterium
AGACACTAGAGATGAGCGTCCAAGTCAGCAAAGTCAGAGATACGTGGCGAGGCAGCAAAGCCGAAAAGCCGAAAAGGATCGAAGGAAAGCCGATGATGCTGGCCGGCTTTTGGAATCGAAAAGAAGCGTATCACAACTTGAAAGTTGGCGACCGCATCGAAGCTGGAATGAAGCACATCAGTCTTCGTAGCAACCATATGTCACTGGAAAAGTTCGTCCGCAAAACCGAAGCCGGCGGGCGAATGATGAAAGAAGGCGACGAAACGCCTGTCTCCGATGGCTTGACCAAAGAGCTTCGTGGTTTCCGCGGGATGTTGGTGGGGAAACTGGTAAAGAAGGATGTTGAGCGAGGAACGTTTACAGTCAAGGTCGACGCTGTACCTCGCGTTTGGAAAAACAACGAGTCCAAAAAGCCGAAGAGCTTTATCGGTAGAAACGCGGATGCAGGAGAAGTTGCGTCTCGACTGCTCGATACGCTCGTCGTCGCTAGAGTTGGTGACACGTTGGAGTTTGGAGCTTTGCACGACGGTGGTGAGCACTTGCGTGTTGTCGAATTGCTCCGGAAAGTTGCTCCCGTCAAACCTGGTGACTATCCGGAACTACCCGACTCGTTCCGTGGTTTTCGTGGACTCGTCGTCGGCAAGGTCGTGAAAAAAGACGATCACTTGATGGAGCTGGTTGTTCAAATCAGCGAGGTTGAGAAAACCTTTTCGAAGAGCACGGCAAAAGAAGCGAACAGCATCGTTGGCAAGACTGTCATGCTCACGGGCTTCTGGCGCAGGAAAGAGGATTTTCACAAGATTCGCGTTGGCGACATCATCAGATCGGGCATCGAACATCAACAGCTGCTGAGCGATCATGTTGCCGTGATCGAGGAATTCCAGAAAGTGGAAAAGTAGTCGCGATGGTTTGGTCGTCCGCAGTCAGAACGTTTTTTATTGCGATCTACGGTTGCGTGATATCGGTCGCACAGCTTGCCGCTCACACGCCGCCAGCTAGTCAGCGATTTGCGTCTAGCGAAACGGTCGAGATTCCGGATTTCCAACGCCACGTGGTCCCATTGCTTGGGCGACTGGGTTGCAACGGAAGATCGTGTCACGGCTCGTTTCAGGGGCGTGGAGACTTTCGGCTTTCTTTATTTGGCTACGACTTTGACATGGACGCAAAGGCGCTGCACGCGTTTGGTGCCACCGTCGACGGAAAGCGTGTCGATTGTGATGATCCCGCAAGCAGCCTTGTTTTGCAAAAGCCAACTCTGCAAATCGATCATGAGGGCGGCGAACGGTTCAAGCTCGATTCGTGGGAGTACCGCATGCTCGCACGGTGGATCGAAGCTGGAGCCAAGGGAGCGGCTGCTCCGCGTGAACTCTCGCATCTGGAAGTTGAACCGCCAGAAGTCGTGTTTGATTCACAGGCTACGAAAAACACGGTGCAACTTCGCGTGATTGCCGTGTGGGAAGATCAGCACCGGGAAGACGTGACTCCGCTGTGTCGCTTTCGATCCAATGACGATTCTATTGTTACGGCAGATCAAGAAGGAAAGCTGACCGCAGTCGGCGCGGGTGATACGCACGTGATCGCGTTCTACGATAACGGCGTCGGATCGATACCAGTCATGCGTCCTTTCGACAACGAACCAGTCGAAGCGGAAATCGATGCAGACGCAATGGAGATCGATCGGTTTGTTCTGGAAAAGCTGAGCAAGCTGCGAATTGCTCCATCGGATCTTTGTTCCGATGTCGAATTCTTGCGACGAGTAAGCATCGACCTGACAGGCACTATGCCGACGCCGACGGAAATCGAAGATTTCGTCGGCGACAAATCTTCCACTAAACGCCAACGCAAAATCGACGAACTGCTGGAACGCCCCGCATACGCCGCTTGGTGGACAAACAAACTGTGTGATTTCACCGGCTGCAATCCGAACCAGCAAGCAGAGCTGGGGCAGGAAACGTCCGCGCAATGGTACATGTGGATTTATACACGGCTGCTTGAGAATCAGCCCTACGACGAAATCGTTCGACGGATTGTGCTCGCGAAAGGGCGTCGTGAAGGTCAAACATACGACCAGTACGCGGAAGAAGTTTCCAGTTACTACCGTGAAGACGAACCGGCAGATTTCGCAACGCGCGAAACCATGCCTCATTATTGGACGCGTCGGAGCATGCAAGAGCCCAAACAAGCAGCCGAGGCATTCGCACACAACTTCCTTGGGATTCGCTTGCAGTGTGCACAGTGCCACAAGCATCCGTTTGCGCCTTGGACGCAACGTGATTACGAGGAGTTCAGCCGCTTCTTCGAACGCATTAAATTCGGCGTAGTCCCGCAAGAGAAGGAACGGTATCGCGAGCTTGCGAAAAATGTAGGAATGCAGGTGCGAGGTGACGATGGAACTGCCGTGCGAAATGACGTTCTGCGGCACGCTCGTAAGGGGCGAACGATTCCTTGGCGCGAACTGTTCGTCCAAACACAAGACCGAAGTAAGTCACTGAATTTGCTGCGCAGCGGCGCGGTTTCGATCGATGGAGAAGCCGACCCGAGAACACCAATCATGGATTGGATGAACGAAGCCGAGAACCCCTGGTTCGCTCGCGCGTTCGTCAATCGTGTTTGGGCCAGTTACTTTCATAGTGGCATTGTGCAACCACCGGACGATCTGAATCCGGCCAACCCGCCAAGCAATCCGAAGCTGCTGGATTGGCTGGCGGAGAGCTTTATCAAACACGATTATGATATGAAGTGGCTGCACCGTGAGATCGTGTCCAGCGCTACTTATCAACGTAGTTGGAAGCCGAATCGTACCAACGCAGAAGACCGACACAACTTCAGTCGCGCGATCCCTCGGCGAATGCCGGCGGAAGTTGTGTATGACAGCGTCAAGCAGGCGTTGGCCGCAAGCGACAAAGCCCATGAAGTGCGCACCGATTTGACTCGCCGAGCCAGCGGCCATTTATCGATGCGGCTCGCTGGAACGTATGCGATGCAGGTTTTCGGGAAGCCCGATCGAGCAGTCAACTGCGATTGTGAGCGAGACAACCAGCCGACTCTCTTGCAATCCGTATTCCTTCAAAATGACCCATTGATTGAGCAGCGTTTGGAACAAAGCGGCTGGCTGGAGGAGATCGCGGAGCTGGCCGAACCTGATTTGTCGCAGCTTGCTCGAGAAGCTTGGCTGAGAACTGTGAGCCGACCGCCATCGGACCAGGAATTAACGCGAGCCGTCGAGCACGTCGAGGCTGCAGCATCGGTTGCGGAAGGAATGCGCGACCTCATGTGGGCTTTGATCAATACCAAAGAGTTTATTCTCGTTAAGTGAGCGGACAAGAATCCACGAACCCGACAAGAGTGCCATTATGAACTACTCTCGACGCCGTTTTTTGCAGGTTGGCTCGCTTGGCGCGACATTGTCCTTGAGTGATTTCTTCCGATTGAACGCCGCTGAGGGGAAAGCCGATTCTGGTCGTTCGGCTGTGCTCGTTTTTCTCGGTGGCGGTCCAGCGCATCAAGACACTTTTGACATGAAGCCCGACGCCCCAGAAGAATATCGGGGAGAGTTCAAACCGATCCGTACTTCCGTACCCGGAATCGAAATTTGCGAGCACATGCCCAAGCTGGCTCAGCGCGCGAAGCAGTATGCGGTAATTCGTGGAATCACGCACACGTTGGCCGATCACGGACTTGGCACTCGCTACTTGATGACGGGTAACCTGCCGACACCTGTCGTCAACTATCCGATGTACGGATCTGTCGTCAGTCGGGAATTTCCGTCGGCTCCTGACGTGCCATCGTTCGTGTCGATCGATCGTCCGGTGGAAGGACCGGGCTATCTTGGCGCGGAATACGGTCCTCTGTCTACGGGTGAGAAGCCTCGTTACGGTCAGCCCTTTCGCGTGCGGGGAATTACGCTCGATGGCGAACTGACCATAGAGAAATACGAAAAACGTCGCAGGCTGCTCAGTGATATCGACGGAGCGTTCGGGGCATATGAAGAACTTGATGAAAGTGTTCGAAGTCTCGATCGTTTTTCCGAAGACGCCTACCGCATCATCAGCTCATCTCGCTCTCGCAATGCATTCGATCTTTCCCGTGAACCGGAACGCGAAGTAGATCGTTTTGGTCGTCACGAGTTTGGTCAAAGCATGATGCTAACGACCCGGCTCGTCGAAGCCGGAGTCCGCTTTGTGACTGTGCTACTTGAAGGATGGGATACACATCAGGACAACTTCAACCAAATGGGAAGAGACTTGCTTCCCAGCTTTGATCAGAGCCTTTCGGCGATGCTAGACCGTTTCAGCGAGAAAGGCTTGCTGGAATCCACCTCGATTCTCGTGACAGGAGAATTCGGCCGCACGCCGAAAGTGAACAAAAACGCCGGGCGTGATCATTGGGCTCGAGCAATGTGCGCTCTGATGGCAGGCGGAAGCGTCAGCGGTGGTCAGGTCGTCGGCAGCACCGACGACAAAGCTGAAGGTCCTCTGGGGGACGGTTTCAGCCCGGACGATTTGGCTGCCACATTCTTAAAAAACATCGGCGTTGATCCCAAGAAGGAATACAACGCCAACGTCGGCCGCCCGATCACACTGATCCGCAATGGCGCGCCAATTCCAAGCATCTTGGGCTGAGGCCGCAATCGGCACCTCAAAGGCTGCAGGCTCGGCTGATAGTGAAGAAAGGCTTCATTCTTACCGCAAGCACGTGTTTGCGTCGGCAGTTTTCAAGTTCGTCAGGTAAGAGAGTGTTCGGCTTCGGGGGCCTGGACCTTCATTCCCCTCATTGAACAACGTTTTCTCTGCCAATGAGATTTATTTGGGTTGCACGTAAGGTGTCCGGCGCGCCGCGTGTCTTTACATTGATCACGTAGGAATGCAACAGAGAATCTGCAATTGAATCGCAGGAATCTGTTTTGGTGAACAGCAGTATCAACTACCGTGAATAATGAGACGATCAGCTTGGCGAGGAGCCTGATTGCGTTGGACGAGCCCGTGAATCAGGCGGTTGGCGACGCAGACGACGAGCTTATGCGCCGGCTATCGGGCGGTGATGATCGCGCGATGTGCTTGTTGATCGAACGGCATGGACCGATGTTGCATCGGTTGGTAGGTAGGCTGACTGCGTGGAGCAGCGATCAGGATGACTTGTTCCAGGAAGTGCTGGTCACTGCATGGGAGCGATCTGGTGACTATGACAGTCGTGGTTCGCTCGCTGGATGGTTGAAGACGATCGCGGTGAACAAGTGCAAAAATCACTTCCGGGCTCGCGATGCGATGCGGCGAGTGCTGGACATGTTTGCGATTCAAAGTCGCCCGAGTGAATCAGAAACAAATATCGATCTCGAGCGAATCGAGAACTCGGAGCTGACCAAAACGGCGCTCACGAAATTGAATGCTCTGGATCGTTCGGTCCTAGTGCTGTTCTATTTGGAAGAGCTAACCGGAGAACAAATCGCTGAAATAACAAATGCTAAAGTGGAAACTGTCCACGTGCAGCTGCATCGAGCTCGAAAGCGTTTGAAGAACTTACTGGCCGAAGATTGAGATCGAACTGAAATGAATGACGACAACTGTATTTCCAATCGACTGCAAAAAGTTGATGCGGAGCAGTCGCACGCATCGATTGATGTGACTGAAGTCATGCAAGCTGTCCGCGAGCGGCGAACGCGAAAACGCATACGACGTTTTGTGGGTTTGGCAGTGAGTCTTTGTCTGGCCAGCGTCGGCATTATTGCCTGGCAGACAGGCGATCGAGAAAGCGCCGTGCCTCGCCAGTTTGAAGTTGCTTCGATTGATCCGGACAAAGTCGATCCCGATTTGGACGCCCCAGGACGCGACAATCTCTTGCAAGTTCGAGATCGACTTGCGGAACTGGAAAATGCGATGGCTGCACTGCAGCAGCTGATGGAGTACGAAATCTCGCTGAAAGAACAGATCGCGAAGCTGGAACATGAAGAGGTTCGCAACACGTTGGCGACGACCGATGACAAGATATTTAGCGTTAGCGTTGCGTATGATTTTGGTTATTGAGTTTGACGTGCGAGGACTAGTCGTCTGTGCCAGTTTAATCTTCGGGTAGTGGAAGTTATTAGACTTCCTGACGCACGGGATCTTTAGCAAGATCCACTACGAAGGTTGCAGATCGATGGTATTGGGCCACGCCCTTCAATTTCCACCGAAACTAATCTCGATTGGAGTAGAAAATGTTGACTGCAGTGCGAAGTCTTTTAATAGTAACCGTTTTAGCGGGATCGTGCGGCGTTGCTAACGCACAACAGGAACTGGAACTGGTACGGAAGTTTCCTCCAAATTTTGATTTTCTCAATCCATCCGCATATGAAACGACGTTGGCAAGCCTCAAATGGCAAGATGATCAGGATCAGGCGTTGATAGATGTGCTCACTCAGGAACTAGATGACGTCCAGGCGGAACTCGACAACGTTGGCGAGACGATTGATGGCGTCTCCGAAGAGATTGGCCAGTTTGCTGTTGAGTCGATTGGGACGAAGCTGACGAGTCGATGCTTGGAAGAACTGCTTACTGTTCAGCTGGAGATCGCGACAACGAGCCAGATGCTGGACGCGACCAAGACTGAAGCCGCGCAGGAGAGCGATCGCAAGCAAATTGCACTTAAACAAGAATTAGAAGTCGTTAAAGGGCGCCGAGAGCAGATGGTCAAGCTACTCGCCGAACTGGAACTAGAGATTTCGAAATCAGGACCAGCATTAGAAGATAAATTGGGTGGTGTTGACTTATACCGGGCTAAACAACAGGCGTTGACGGACATTACGCGTCGACAAGAAGAACTGGCACTGAAGTCGGCTTTGCACGGCGCGGCCGAACACAAGCCAGGTCAGTTCGCTGAACTCAGCATCAAACTGAAATCGCTGGAGGCTCGAAAAAACGCAATTGAAGAGTTTCTGGCCAAAGTGACAGAGTCCAACCGGCGCGGGCGGGCCCTGAGACGTCTTGGTCACGACGAAGAGCAGCTCCTGGCGCGCAAGCAGCGTTTGGCGGAACGTAAACGTGAAATCGAATTACGGCGATTAGAGGCTCAATCATTTGGGCGTTTGCTCAAAGATCGCCTTGCCGAAATGAGGAAGAAGGAAGAGACCAGTCAAGGAGCACAGGATAAGTAGGCGTAGTCGGTTGAGGCAAGAATCGCATCCTCGACCGAATGCAAGCAGTGCTGGCAATGGAAGTTTTTTCAAATCCGGATTTGTAAAATTGTCTTTGTGGAGTTCGACGCGAACAATGGAGCAGGCATTCAAGCCCGTGTTTGCGGTGCGTCCAATCGATTTGGTTTTCTCTGCGAACTTTGGCACGTCGAATGCTGTACTGAAGGACGTCGCGAACTTGACCGTCAAGTGAGGCGACTTCCCATCACAATCTTGCGTTCGCAAGTAAGCACGGATTCAACAAAGGAGTGTGCACATGTTAGTTCTTTCTCGAAAAACAAACGAAGCGATTCACATCGGCGAAAACATTACGATCACGGTTTTGAAGTTGAAAGGGAACGCGGTGCGGTTGGGGATTGAAGCTCCCAAGGACGTTCGCGTCATGCGAAGCGAGATCGCGACGACGGAATCCGCTGTTTCCACTACAGATTCCAGTGACAGCTCGTCGTCAGTCACGATTGCGATTAGCCCGAACGAAGAATCGAAAGAAGTCGCTGTCAAGGGCGAATCCGGATCCGACGTTGAGGCAGCGTGTACTTCGACGATTTTTGAATCTCGGTGTGCCGCCGAATCGTTTTTGAATGCTGGCGAAGACACGCGCTGTTCGTCAGGCAGGGACGTGTCTCCTTGCGATGGCGGCTACGAGGGGGACTGCTGGTCGGTGTCCAGCATGCAGCGTCGCGTGCAAAAGGTAATCGCAAATCGAAAATAGCGAAAGGACGCGATGCGTGATGCATGAGATGTTTTCTGCGTCGCGTCTACACGGTGTCATTTTTGCGAACGGTCAATCTTCGGCAACCCAGTCAATTTAGGATCTGCGACCTGTTGTCGATGTCGGTTTCGATTTTCTGCCAGGTGCATCAGCAGGATGCGTTGCACCTCCAGAATAGCTCGGGGGTGACGATGCACGTTCCCGTGGTCCGATTCGACGGTGACTTCTGATTCTACATCGTCCAAATGTGCGCTTTCGACAGTGACGACTCCGTCGCTTTCTCCGGCAACTCTTGAAAAGACTTTCTCTTCGGGAATCAGGCCAACGACATTGTGGTACTTCGTCCACGGGGCAGATTGAGCTTGCAGCATCACGGGCAAGATCGGTGAGTCGGGAGCCAGAGTGTCGATACTGGTCTGCATTTTCCGGAGTGTTTCTGCTTTGACGACCTCTTTGTTGTCTTTCAACAGCCGCTCGGTAGTGTACGCAACCGATTTCGGAAGATTGATGAGCTTTCGGCCGAGCCATTGTGTGGCGTCGTTGGATAGGTTGCTCCCGCGGTGAGGCGAGGCAATGGTGACGACTCGTTTGATCGACCGGTCGGGATGGAAGTACATTGCATCCGCGAGTTTTCGTTTTAGTTCGTCACTCGCGTCGATGTCGTCGATCGAACCATCGCTGATGAGATTCCAAAAATCGTCGCCACTTTCAAGCGTTTGCAGGCGGGCAATGAGTCCTCCCATGCTGTGGCCAACCAGAATCATTTCGTCGAGCGCCGGATTTGCGTATTGAGGATCTAGCAGATCTTTCGCCTCCGCGAGTTCTTGTCGAAGTTGCGCCGCTGTTTCCCAAAACGGTTGGCCCGTCGGATAGAGATAGAACCAGAATTGGTACGAATCACGAATTTCACGCGTGCCCCGCAGGTCGTTAAACATCTCCATCCAAGTGATCAGATTTGACCAGAGTCCGTGCACCATCAGCACCGGTATCTTGTCCGGATCGTACGGTTCCAGCATGTACAGTCCCTGGACTTCGCTGGATTTTACCGGATCGATCAAACCTCGCGTCGCAGTGTTGGCTCGCTGAAACGTAGGATCGTTCAGAGAGAACGCGAGTGGCGTTGTCAGGTCAGTTTCCAGCGGGACCAAACGGTTGTTGACGACAATGTCGCTTCCATCGAGTGGGTCGTACAGTTCAAGCTCGCAAAAGTGTTTTCGCTTGCCGTCCGATCCGACCTTGGTAGCGTCCGGGATGACTCGCAAAAAAGCCGTCACTGGAAACGCCATTCCGGGCGCGTAGTAACGCGTTGCAGCATCGCGGTTGTCGCCTTCTTGAGAAGGATCCGCGCGATCGGTCGACGCCTTTCTGCTGTGCACGGCTATGAGAGGCACGCCAAGTCCGTATGTGCGGTAGAGATTTTTCAGACCGGTCAATTTGTAATCAGATACAAACTCCAAATGATCGAAATCTTCTGGCCTGCGTTTGCCTCGAGTCACAACGCGAATTTCAAAATCGTTTGTTGCCGTGCGTATTACCGTTTTTTCACCTGGCTTCAACTTGCCTTTCTGGTTGGCCACCCGCATTGCGCTTTCTAACGCGCCGTTGTACAAATCGGACGCTCGGCGAAAAATTGGATCATAAGGATTGCGAGTATTGTCGAATTCGTCACTGAGCAGAAACATGTACGCTTGCGCAACCGAAGTGCCGTACAAATCGAGCGCGTCGCCGAGTTTCTTTTCGTCCTCCAGCTGCTTGCCGGCAATGAACGCGATCTCTGACGAGGCATAGACATGTTCAGCCATTGGGCGCCGCTCGGCGATCTCCTGGACTTGTTCGACCAGAACACGCATGTCACCGTCGAGTTCGTCAACCAAATCGTGTCGCCGCAAGAATTGCAGTGTACGATCCGATGGTTTAGGACCAGACCACGAGAACAGATTCAGATCGGACGCGAGCGGTATGTCTGGGCGGCTTCGCATCGTCACCCAGTTCGTCGTTGCACACCCTGAAAAGCAACACACAACGGCAATCAGCGACATAGCATGCAGCCGGTGCGCGAATTGAGTTGTGCGAGCGTTCATGTGAGCGGGTGCGAACTGTGGGTGCGGAGCCACGAAGGCTACTGCCGTTGTCACACGGGCGTCAATACGAATGCTGCTTGCATGCAGTGCTGGCTGCTGCGCAAGTGAGTTTCGCAGCTTGAGATCGTTTGTGGGGCCTTTGCCTTTATTTAACAAAACAAAGAAGCAACGAAAACGCCTTCGCCTTCGGCTACCGGTCAAACAGCTACGCATGAAGGAACCGGGCCGTTTGACCCGTAGCCGAAGGCGCAGGTTTATTGCCCGGTAGTCGCGGAGTCACCTTCCGAGGACTCGTAGCCTCGGCCGCTACTGCGTCTCGATCTGAACCAGCTCGTCGGCGCTCGCCATCTTCTTGATATCTTCCGTGATTTTCATCGAGCAGTACTTCGGCCCGCACATGCTACAGAAGTGAGCACTCTTGAAAGTGTCCTGTGGCAGCGTCTGATCGTGATAGGCTTGGGCCGTTTCTGGGTCGAGCGACAGCCGGAACTGTTCCGCCCAATCAAATTCGAAGCGAGCTTTGCTGAGGGCGTCGTCGCGATCTTGCGCTCCTTTTCGGTGTCGAGCAACGTCGGCTGCATGCGCCGCGATCTTGTAGGCGATGACTCCTTGCTTCACGTCTTCTCGATCGGGCAAGCCAAGGTGCTCTTTGGGCGTTACGTAGCACAGCATGGCGGCACCACTCCAGCCGGCCATCGCGGCGCCAATGCAACTGGTGATGTGGTCGTAGCCAGGTGCGATGTCAGTGACCAATGGGCCGAGCACATAGAACGGCGCGCCTTTACAAACTTCGATCTGCCGTTTGATGTTCATCTCAATCTGATCCATTGGTATGTGACCAGGACCTTCGACCATCACTTGAGTGCCTTTTTCCCAGCTCCGTTCAACGAGTTTGCCGAGGACATCGAGTTCGGCGAATTGTGCGTCGTCGCTTGCGTCCGCGATCGAACCGGGACGCAAGCCATCGCCAAGACTCCACGTGACGTCGTACTGACGCATGATATCGCACAGATCGTCAAACGATTCGTAGAGTGGATTCTGTTTGCGGTGAGCCATCATCCATTTTGCAATCAACGATCCGCCACGGCTCACGATTCCAGTTACACGGTTCATGGCCAGATGCAGATGTTCGATCAACAATCCGCAATGGATCGTCATGTAGTCGACACCTTGAGCGGCTTGGTGCTCCACCATGTCGAGGAAATGTTGCGGCTTCATGTCTTCGATTTCGCCGCCGAGTTCTTCGAGCATTTGATAAATCGGGACTGTGCCGATCGGAACCGGTGACGTCTCGATAATCGTCTTGCGAATCGAGTCGATGTCTTTTCCTGTAGACAAATCCATCACGGTGTCGGCACCGTGGTGGACGGCCATGTGAAGTTTGTCCAGTTCTTCTTCGTTGTTGCTGGTAACGGCAGAGTTGCCGATGTTCGCATTGATTTTGCATTTCGCGGCGATGCCGATCGCCATGGGCTCGAGCCGACCGTCCAGATGAACTTTATTTGCCGGGATGACCATTCGCCCTTCAGCTACCTCGGTTCGGATTCCTTCTGGCGTGAGCCCTTCGCGATTCGCGACGAATTCCATTTCGGGTGTAATCTTGCCAGCACGAGCTTCAAGTAACTGTGTCATCGAACGATGGCTCCTAACCGCGTTGTTCAGCTAAAATACGTCAACGTATCGTATCAACGTGGTGAGCAAACGAAAAGGTGCCGCCTTGTTGTCGTCAGCAGCACTACGCACCCAGTTTGAACCGAATCTAAAGCGTTTTGAGGTATTCGAGCACGGCTGCTCGTTCTTCGGCGGATAGCTCGTTGGGAAAATCGTGGCCGCTCGCGCTCTTGCCGGGCCAGGTCGTGTTGAAGTACTCGCGGAGCTCGGCCCCGTCGACTTCGGGTTGTTCATCAAATGATTGAACTTCCAGGCCGATTCGTTTTTGATCGTAGCCATCGTAGGTCCGTTTCCAGACCTTTGGTCGCTCGTCGGGATGGAGCACGTGCCACAGAGTCGGCACTGATCCGTTGTGAAAGTAGGGAGCCGACGCCCAGATTCCGTCGAGCGGCGGCGCGATGTATCCGGATGGGTTGGCAATGGTTTCCTGTTTTCCGTATTGCCCGAACCAACTGTCAGAATAGCCGGCTCGCTGTGCTTCAGTGAGCGAATCCAATCGTACTCGGTCGGTGCCGATCTCGTCGATGTCCACCATGACGTTTGGAAATGCGGAGCCGTCGCCGTACGTTCCGTGACATTTTGCACACGATTCGTTGAACACCGTTCGACCCGATTCAGCAAGACTCTTATTGATGGAAAAAGGGTATGGCGGCGGCTCGACCGATTCGAGGAATTTATAAACGCTTTCGAAGTCAGTTTCCCATTCACGGAACTTCTCGGGGCCATTTTGTTCAACCAGCATGAACTGCATGAGCCCACGCACTCCCTTTTGCGCAAAGCCATCAATGTAAATGTGATGTTTGCGTTTGAAATGCCACCACGGCGGAGCATCCATATCGTGATGAAGCATCTTCGGCGGAAGCCGGTTGCGATGGATGTTCAAATCGGCGTCTCGATAACGCATCAATGCAACGCCAAAATTCACGGCATTCGTTGTTCCATTAGAGCGCCCCAATGGAATGAAAACCGATCCAAAATCCATACGACTGAGCGGTTTCTTTAGGAGCAACTTCGTCTTGCGAGTTTCCTCGGTAAGTGTCTGAAGAGCGTAGTTCGAATTTGGCAGCCCGGCATGAACCTGACCGTTGACTTGTCCGCCATGGCAGGCAAAACAATTCATCGTCCAGT
>JAGQPC010000643.1 GCA_020426925.1 Planctomycetales bacterium
TGATCATGATGTGTCGTGTGCGACCTGCTTCGTCGCGTGCGGTTCAGCCGTTCGGCATCGCATCCCGAACTTTGATGAGTTGAGCGATTACGCTGATCGCAATTTCGGTCGGTGTATTGTTTCCGAAATCCAACCCAATTGGGCAAAAAAAAGATGATATTTGGTCGCTGGAAAATCCCTGGCTTGCGAGATCACGACGCAGGACAGTCGCCTTCTGCTCGCTGCCGATGACGCCGACGTAGGGCGCCGATCGAGTTTTCAAGATCTCGGCAAGAACCGGCAGATCGGTTGCGTGTCCTTGGCTCATGAGCACGAAATACGTGGCTTGCGGCAATTGCGTGACGATCGATGCAGGACTATCGGTACATATTTTCGACAGCTTGGCGTGGTCGGGCAATTTATCCAGCCAGTTGCTGCGGGGATCGATACACGAGACGTAGCAATTGAGCTGGACGAGCATCGGAACGAGAGCCTGTGCCACGTGTCCGGCACCGAAGACAGCGATCGGCCAAGTCGTCTGCTCGTGTTTGCTGAAGAACAGCGTAACTTCACCGCCACACGTCATGCCGATATCGGTTTGCAGATTCCACGTAATCAACTCGGGATCGCAGTTCTCTTTGTTCGAGAGGAGTTCTTGTGCATAGCGAATTGAAGCCGCTTCGATTTTGCCACCGCCGATCGTGCCAGCTTCGATTCCATCGCGAGTTACCACGGCCTTTGCTCCAGCTATTTGCGGAGCACTTCCACGAATCGCGCACAGCGTGATTTCGACGAACGACTGTCCTGAATCGAACAACTTTTGTAACGCTCGAGTATGCTCTACGATGTCCAGAGGCATTGTGCTGTTGTGCTAACGAAAAGCGATCTTAAGAATGTCTCGTCGACAATATTACGCGATCATTCCAGCCGCCGGTAGAAGTCGGCGCATGGGGCAATCGAAATTGTTGCTTCCTTGGCCGCATCGGTCGAACCGAAAGTGGACTGTCATCGATCAAGTGCTTTCCGCGTGGACGTCCAGCGACGTCAACTCAACGATCGTCGTTGTGCGAAAAGGCGATGAGGCTTTGCGAGCGATCTGCGAAAACTGGCCGGTTTCCATCGTGCAGCCGAAGCGCGATCCGATTGACATGAAAGAATCGCTGCAGATCGGATTTGACCGTTTGGCGAGCGAGTGGACGGATGCGTCGACGACACATTGTTTTGTGGCGCCGGCCGATTCACCGGCACTGACGTCGCGAATCATTAACGCGATTATCCACGCTCGGAACGGTGACGATCGAATTGTGGTTCCTCGGTTCGGAAATCGAAACGGCCATCCGACATTGATCCCATGGGGTTTGATGAATGAGATCTCCCATCTTGCGCCCGATCAAGGAGTGAACGCAATAGTCGATCGTCATGCAAAACAATACGTGGAGCTTCCGGCAGTCGATTTTGTCGGCGACATCGACACGCCAGAGGATTACGAGCGGCTCTTTTCCGCTTCAGAGCGAAAGTTGAGCTCGTGACTCCAAACGCGGAAACACGGAGCTCTTCTATTGTGAAACCAGTGGCATAATTTGCGATGCCAGCAAGACTGCGGCAAATCCAGCGATGCCCATGATGGTCAAGCAGACAGAGAATGTTGAAAGCGTTTCACGCTCGGTCATCCCGCTCATCCGGCCGACAACCCAAAAGCCGCTGTCGTTCATCCATGGCATTGGCTTCGATCCGCAACCGATGGCGAGCGCCAAGTAAACGGGATCAAACGGTAGCTCCATCGATGATGCCAATGGCCCGACAATTCCGATCGAAGTGATCATGGCGACAGTCGCCGAGCCTTGAGCCACTCGGACGATCGCAGTGATTGCAAATGCCACGCAAAGCAGCGCCGTGCCCGATTGCGTGATCGGGAACTGTTGTTGAACCGCGTAGGCGATTCCGGATTGGCGGAGCACGTGTCCAAACGCTCCACCAATGCACGTAATCAAAATGATGCTTCCGGCTTCTTGAATTGCCGATTGGATTCCTTGACCGATGGGAGCGTTTGGATCGGCATAGCGGAATGCCATCAAGAGCCCGATGGCGGCTGCGATTCCGATCGCCATCGTACTGTCGATGCTTGCCAGAATATTTGTGAGCGGACTTTCTATTTCTTGTGCTTCCAAAATGGTGCGAGTTCCCAGCAACACGACGGGCAACAAAATTGGAAGCAGCGACAACCATAGCGGCGGCAACTCGCGGTCGGTTTTGTTTGAGTTTTGCGAATCGTCCGTCGCAGTTTTGTCGGGAAGCGAAATCGTCCACCATTTGTTTGCCAGTACTGCGTACGCGAAACCACACGCTGCAGCAAACAGGCCGATCACGGTTCCTCCCAACATCATTCGGCCAAGATCGACTTCGAGTTCGTTCGCTACGAACAGCGGCCCCGGCGTTGGAGGAACAAGCGAATGGGCCATCGTCGCACCAATGACAACAGACAACACGTACAGCAAATAATTCACTCCAGTTTTGCGATGCATCGCTTTGGCCAGTGGCAGCAACAAGTAAAACACGGTATCAAAAAAAACCGGAATGCCCACAATGAAACCGCTAAGCGTGAAAGCTGCCGGCGTGTTTCTCTCGCCAAGCCCTTGCCGTATCGCGCCGACGATGCGATCCGCCGCACCGCTCTGCAACAAGCACGCTCCCACGATCGACGCGAGCGCGATTAGAATTCCAATACTGCCACAGGTCGACCCGAATCCGTCCTTGATGCGCTCGGCAAAGCTGCGAGCTGCCAGAGAATCTGCAGCGGCTGGAGAACGCACAATAAGGTCGCCAACTTTTACTTCGACAGCATCTCCAACGATTTCTTGGAAGCCATCGTCTGTCGGGGCGGAAACGCGGACATCTCCGACGCGCTCCAGCGACTGGTTACCTTGGCGAAAGAGTACGGCGTCACCAGCAAACGGCTTTTTCCCCTTTGGTGGCTTTAGCGTGAACAGATTTGTCGCCGTATGTTCTGACCGCACGACATAGCCCATGGCGCGCAGTTCTGTGTCTCGGATCAGCGTTGGGCTCGACATTGCCGCAACAACGATGGCTCCCAGGAGCAAAGCGAGAAACGCGTGAAGCCTGAAGCAAATGACACAACCCACCACGATGGCCATCGCGACGAGTAAGAGGATTATGGGATGCATCCGCCAACCTTCAAACTGAGCAGAAACCGCGATTACGAGGGCTCGCCCGAACGCCCCTCGGATTTGCGGCGGTAAGCTATGTTTCCATGATTGGATGCATCGTACCACACCGACAACCAGAGCGGAGGTGCGTTCAAAATCTCGACTTCCCCTGTTGACGATTCGTCGATTCCAGTATCGTTCGATATTCGGAAATCTTGTAACTACTGGCAAACTATGACTGAAGAACGCAAGCTGCCAAAGCGTGAAAACGTATGGCTCAATATTTGTTTGAATGTGATCGTCCCGTCGATACTGATGTCGCAGGGAGCGAAAATCTATAAGTTCGCTACCAAGCAAGAGCTGGAAGCGAACTACTGGGTTCTGATCGTCGCGTTGGCGTTTCCCGTCGCCTATGGAATCTACGACTTTATCACTCGGAAGAAATACAACTTCTTTTCCGTACTGGGATTTGTCAGCATTCTGATCACGGGAATGGTCGGAATTTTCGAACTGGATGGCGACTGGATTGCGGTCAAAGAGGCCGCAGTGCCAGCTCTTTTCGCGATCGCGGTGCTGGTTTCGTTGAAGACGCCGTTCCCGTTGGTCCGAACGTTTTTGTTCAACCCGGAAATATTCGATGTGCCCAAGATCGAGGCGGCATTACGAGAAAAAGGCAATCGCTTCGAATTCGAAAAGCTTTTGGCGAAGTGTACGTTGTATCTAGTGGGCTCATTCGCGCTCAGCGCTGTTCTGAATTACGGGCTCGCCAAGTACACGATTCACAGCGATCCGGGCACTGAGCAGTTCAATGTGGAGCTTGGCAAGATGACGGCCTTGAGCTGGCCGGTGATTACGATTCCGTCGGTGGCCGTGATGATGATCGCTCTGTTCAAGCTGGTGAAGGGTGTTCAGCAATACACTGGTTACGAGATCGATGACGTGCTGTTAATCGATGCAGGCCCCAAAAAGGACGACGCCGAATCGAAATCTGAAGCTGAAGCGGAAACAAATGCAGAAGCGAATTCGGCGGAGTAACTTCGATGGCGAGATTGTTTGAAGGAATGCCATTCGATATTCCACCAACCTGTGACCGTTGCGGCGAACGGGAAGAGACTTGTACTTGTCCGCCAGAGCCCGAACCTCAGAAAGAGTATCTGGCTCCTGAGTCTCAGACGGCTCGGTTGTCGGTCGAGAAACGAAAAAAAGGAAAAGTCGTCACGGTTGTCAGCGGTCTCGATCCTGACGGAACAGACTTCGCCGATTTGCTGACGAAGCTCAAGAATGCATGCGGGGCGGGTGGCACTGTGAAGAACGACACAATTGAGATTCAAGGAAAGCATATCGACCGCGCCCGCGAAACGCTCGAACGCATTGGGTATAAAGTGAAGAAGTAGGCCCGGTTACGTGATCGGCTGACAGTCGCGACGGTTCTAATCCACAGAGTATCAGTTTGGCTTCACAAGATATTCGGACGATCGCGATCACTTCTTATGGGCACGGCCTGTGTCACATGGCGGAGCTTGCGTACTCGGCCGTCATTCCGGCGGTTATGGTTGAGTATGCAATTGAAGCACCTCAAGCGGCGGCGCTCGGCATCCCGGGAATTATGATGTTCGGAATGGCCGCGCCGATTGCTGGGATGTGGGCCGATCGACGAGGCTACCGCGAAGCGTTTTTGGGTTATTATCTTTTGGTCGCGATCACGGCGACTTTTGTGGCGGTTGCGCCGCGTTCTCCGTCTGTTTTGATGGTCGGCCTGACTTTGCTTGGCATCTCAATCAGTATCTATCATCCGGTTGGAATGGCGATGCTTTCGCATTGTGGGAACACCGGCCGCGCGATGGGCATCAACGGTGTGGCAGGTTCGATCGGGATTGCGGTTGGACCAGCATTCGCGATTCTTGTCGGAGCGTGGCGTTGGACGTACGGCCTGATCGCCTGTTGTGCGGTCGCCGGGTTTGTCATGACTCTGTTCTCACAGAACAATGACTCACAGCTTGCGGAATCGAAGGCAGACGAGAAATCGCGATTGGAAGGGAATGATGCTGCTTCGCAGCGGAATCACGCGGCGATTTTGATAACGTTGTTGTTTTTGGCCGTTGCCATTGGAGGATTCAACTATCGAAATCTGATGACGGCGCTCCCAAGTTTTCTGAATGGAAGCACAGTCGCACCAGTCGCTGACGAAGTCGCGCGAGGATCAGCAAAGGGCGCGTTGGCCGTCTTCGTCGTGTTGGCGATGGGTGGCGTTGGGCAAATCGTCGGCGGTTATCTTGCTGATCGATTCGTTCCTTCGAGACTTTACGTCGGAACGATTTTGTGCTCCGTGCCAGCAGCGTTCATGCTGTCGAGATCTTCGGGAGCGATGAGCGCCGTATTCGCGTCAATGCTGTCTGTGTTCATGTTCGCTCAGCAACCGCTTGAAAACACAATCATTGCGAACGTTACGCCGCCTCGACTGCGCAGCACCGTTTACGGCCTGAAGTTTATTCTTGCATTTGGAGTCGCGTCATCAGGAATGTACGTTGCTGGACGCATCTGGCGAGATTTTGGCATTCAGCAGGTATTCGCTTTCTTTGCCCTGATGGCGATGTTGATGTCCGCACTCGCACTCATTTTTGCAATCGCATACAGTCGATTGCAGCGAGATTCGATTCAATTGAAGCAATCATGATGCGACTTGGTTGGTTTAACCTTGGTACTTGCCGTTGATAAACGCCTCGACGAAGTCTCGTGAGTTGAAGACACCATCACCGTTCCAATCGCCTTCCTCAAACGTTGCTGGTTTGCCAGTTTCGAATTTCGCTGCGATGAATACATGGACCAGATCGGTAGAGTCGAACCTACCATCGCCATTGGAGTCACCGGGCAGCGGCTGTAAATCGGTCCGAGTCATAAAGTAAGTTACCTCGCCAGTTTGACGAACGAACTCAAAGACGCCCGTGTACTCAGATTCCACGACCGTCCGCGTCATTTCGTTAATATCCCATTGTTCGATCGACCATTCTCCTTCGGACATATCGATGCGAACTCTCCCCGTATTCCCCCACGTCGTCATAAACAGCTGACCGTCAGACAACAAGACGCCAATGTTGGCCCACGGTGCGGCTTGATGCGGCGAATCGTGGATGTTCATCGACGCCATCTCCCAAAAACGAATGTCATTGTCAATCTGCTCTCGAAACCATTTGATGTTTTCAGCCGCTGTGTGTTCTTCGACCGAGAAGTTTCCGGAAACATATTGGCCTTCAGTGAGCCCTGATTTGTAGCCGGTGGTCCCGTAGGCGCCCCCCTGAAACGTTCCCAAGAATGCTTGGACAGTATCTTCCCGAGCATGCCCGTCACCGGCGCCCTGGTAAGACATTTCGTCGTTGATCAACGGTTTTGGATCGGGCTGCTGGCTGTCAACTACACTGTTGTATGCGGTTCGCCATTCGGTTCGCTTGGCCTGGATAATAATGTGGCCATTCCAATCACCGTCAAGGTCTGCGTTCCAAGGCCCGGGCTTTCCGTGGACGCTGACCGGGGTCGGATACGGCAAGTGCTTTTGCAATTCGGTTCCGTAGCTAATGATTTCGTCTGGAGTAAAAAGTGGCTCTCTTAAGTCCCATTCATTGACGAGCGTCATCCACACATTTGGAAACGCGCCATACCTGCCTGCTACATATTGGAGGTAAATCGGTTCGGGCTCCCACGGGCGATCACAAGTGTTGATATCCGTTTTGCAGTTCGTCAGCACTCGTCGCGAATCGAGCGTGGCGACGCCGCTGAGGATGAGGTCAGCGATCACGTCGTGCTCGAATGCAGTCTTCACCGCAAGATCCGTTCGGTCGTGGAACCACGCTGGATTCGGCCGATGCGCGAACGCGCCGTCGTCGGTAGGAACACCGTTGTCGTCAAAGAATGGCTTGTCCGTTGGATGAGGCGCGAGATCGCCAAGAATCGAAAACCGAATTTTGTTGAAGTATTCCGCATTCTTGCGGACATCGTCCTCAATGTTTCCTCCAGATGGATTTCCGTACTTGTCACGCTCAGTGAGGAACGTGTAGTGCGTGTTGCCAGTAATATACTCATACGATCCGTCAGAACGCTGGAACCAACTGTGTCCTCGGTCGTTGGTTGTTGGGACCCAGAATCCTTGGTAATCAGACTCGTTCGCTACGACGAAGCTTCCTTCGTGTTGATTATCTAGCAGCTCGTTGTTGGACGAGACGTCAGCCAGATTCCACTGGCCAGGTTCAGTCGGTGTGAAGCGGACCATGAATTGATTGCCAACCGTTCCTCCTTGTCCATCAC
This sequence comes from Planctomycetales bacterium, assembly GCA_020426925.1. Lineage (GTDB taxonomy): Bacteria > Planctomycetota > Planctomycetia > Pirellulales > Pirellulaceae > JAGQPC01. The sequence goes on from JAGQPC010000643.1 coordinate 7,440, forward strand.
CATCCCAGAACCCCGACACGGTATGTTCAGCTCCACTCGTTTCATGTCGGAACGTGACGGAAAGTCTGATGTCTCGGGCTGGCGTGTCGGTCGGTGTTTGCTCTGGCCCATCGAACGCTAATTCAATCAAGGAGTAGACGTCACCGACGGCCAATTGCTCGTTTGCCATTTTGGCCAACTGGCGGGAATCCGATTCATCTGAACGCTCGATTCCGCAGAAACGGGCTTTGACAGCACCGTCAGCCTGCTTGATCTTGCTAAAAGCGTAAACAAGGTCAGACGAATCAAACCTTGAATCGCCGTTCCAGTCACCGTGTTCGGTGGTGGCGAGTCTTCCAGATTCGTATAGCCGGAAATCGGCAACGTGCGCCAGGTCTATATTGTCGATCGTGCCGTTAAGATCGCTGTCAGGGATGACTTGGCACGTTTCGTTGGCCGTTAGGAGTTCTCGGTTCTCAAGAATTTCAAGTGCAATCGTTGGCCGATTCATTTGTTTCATCTTTCCACCTTCTGGAGTTAACGTGCTATGTCGTTCAAAGTTGTGTTGGAAGTGACAGCGATATAGATTGCAACACATCGCTCTACGAATGCCTACCGCGCTTCAACAAGACTTAACATCGTGCATGTCAACGCTTGTTGTCAGAAACGCACATCGACTTGCTTTTCTTCAGTTTTTATTTCTTGAACTGCTACCGCATGAAGTGACTTGATTGATCGATTCTCGCGAAAAGAGAAACCGATTGACCGTGCAAAGCAGCTTGGTGAGCGTTTTCGATCAATCGTGAATGATTTCACAGACTATGATTTAGATGTCACTCGAACTGAGTCGCGCATCGTGTCAAGCTTCTAAGTGTCTTTTCCGATTCACTTAAAAGTTGATGGATCGAGAAAAAGTCTCTATTGCCCAATCGGTTCGTTTGAAGAATACTGAATTTGAGTAAGGCATATGGCCGGATACAAACTGTGCCAACGACACTAGCCGTTTGCACACCGCCTTATTCTTCGATGCCGTTCTTTTTAAATTCTCATCGTCCCGCATCTTCGCAGCGGGAAAGATCGATTCGACCGATCGTTGGCCAAAAGTTCTCTGTCGCGTCGATCCATGCAGCGATCGTCTTGCTGTTTTCCCGATACTGCGGTGGCTGCTGCGCGATCGCAAATTGCAGTCGATTTTCGAACCGCACCGAACCCGGATCAAACGTCCATAAACGTGGAGAGAGTCGTCCTTATCTGAACATACTTTTTTTAATTGCCCGGTTGAGCATTCCAGGTTACGACGCCGGGCGAGGAGTGCTGCCATGATCGCAGGTCGTGAAATCATCTCGTTGATCACTCGCCAACAAGACCAAGGACGCTACAAGCGTAACACTTGGATTGGCTCTTTCGAGGAATACCTCGACATTGTCCGCGAAGATCCGCTCGTCACGCGGAACGCATTTCAACGAGTTTACGACATGATCATGTCCTACGGAGTCGACGAATACGAAGTCTGTCGCGAAAAGAGAACACACTATCGGTTCTTTGACGATCCAGACAAACGAGGACACGATGCGATTTATGGATTGGACGCTGTGCTGGCAGAGCTCGTCAATGCCTTCAAAAGCGCGGCGAAAGGCTATGGTATCGAAAAACGCGTTCTATTGCTGCACGGTCCAGTTGGCAGCAGCAAGAGCACGATTGCTCGGTTGCTTAAGCAAGGAATGGAAGCGTACAGCGCTACTGATCAAGGTGCTTTGTTCACGTTCGGCTGGAAGAACGCCGAAAGCGATTCGGTCGACTGGTGCCCTATGAACGAGGAACCGTTGCACTTGGTCCCGCTAGGCATGCGGCAGCAAGTTTGCAATGAACTGTCAGACACTTCTGACGTCGACTTTGAAATCAACGTCAAAGGGGATCTGTGTCCCTACTGCCGCTTCATGTTCACGCAGCGGATGGAAAAGTACGAAGGCGATTGGTCTCGTATGATTCAAGACGTGCGCGTCAAGCGAATCATCATGAGCGAACAGGATCGTGTTGGCATAGGCACGTTCCAACCCAAAGATGAAAAGAACCAGGATTCCACAGAGCTGACGGGCGATATCAACTATCGAAAAATCGCCGAGTTCGGATCGGACAGCGATCCTCGCGCATTCAATTTCGACGGCGAATTCAACGTCGCGAATCGCGGCATCATCGAATTCATCGAAGTTCTGAAGCTCGATGTTGCCTTCCTCTATGATCTGCTGGGTGCGAGCCAAGAGCACAAAGTCAAACCAAAGAAGTTCCCTCAAACCGACATCGATGAAGTGATCTTGGGTCACACGAACGAACCCGAATATCGGCGTCTGCAAAACAACGAATTCATGGAGGCTCTACGTGACCGCACGGTCAAAATCGACGTTCCGTACGTAACGAAGTTGTCCGACGAAATCCAAATTTACGAAAAGGACTATAACGCGGAAAAGGTTCGGGGCAAACACATCGCTCCGCACACGATCGAGATGGCCGCGATGTGGGCGATTCTCACTCGACTCGAAGAGCCCAACAACGCCAGCCTAACCTTGCTGCAAAAACTGAAGCTCTACAACGGTAAAACTCTTCCAGGATTCACTGAAGAGAATATCAACGAGCTTCGGGCGGAAGCTGTCAATGAAGGCATGGTCGGCATCTCGCCGCGCTATGTTCAGGACAAGATCTCCAACGCATTGGTGGCTCACCCCGAAGCTCGCTCGGTCAATCCGTTTATGGTGATGAACGAAATCGAAGCTGGTTTAAAACACCATTCGCTCATCACCTGCGACGAACTTCGCGGACGGTATCGCGAATTGCTTAGTGTCGTCAAAGAAGAGTACGAAAACATCGTCAAAAACGAAGTTCAACGTGCTATCGCAGCGGATGACGATGCCCTGAAGCGATTGTGCGGTAACTATATTGATAACGTTAAGGCATATACGCAACGCGAAAAAGTGAAGAATAAGTACACCGGCCAATTGGAAGAACCTGACGAACGATTGATGCGGTCGATCGAAGAAAAGATCGACATTCCAGATAGCCGTAAGGATGATTTCCGCCGCGAGATCATGAATTACATCGGCGCTCTGTCGATCGACGGCAAGACGTTCGACTATCGGTCGAACGAACGGTTGCACAAGGCATTGCAATTGAAGTTGTTCGAGGACCAGAAGGATTCGATCAAACTCACGAGCTTGGTGTCCAACGTCGTGGATCAAGATACCCAACAAAAGATCGACGTGGTCAAGGGACGTTTAATTCGCGACTACGGTTACGACGACGAAAGTGCGACCGATGTTCTGAATTTCGTGGCCAGTATTTTTGCACGTGGCGACGCACACGATTAACGGAGGAGTGGGTGATGGCGATAAAAATCGACCGCGATCGCTCCCGCTTTCGCCAAATCGTGCGAGGCAAGATTCGCGAAAATCTGCGCAAGTATGTCACGCACGGCGAAATGATCGGGCGCAAGGGTCGCGATTTGGTCAGCATACCGGTATCGCAATTGGACGTGCCGCACTTCCGCTATGGCAAGAATGGCAGCGGTGGTGTCGGACAGGGCGATGGTCAAGAGGGACAGCCGGTTGCCCACGGCGACCAAGACGGGGATGGTACGGGCCAAGCCGGCAGCGATCCGGGCGGCCATATTCTCGAAGTCGATGTGACGCTCGAAGAATTGGCGGAAATGCTGGCCGATCAGTTGGAGTTGCCTCGCATCGAACCGAAGGGCAAGGCCAGCATCTCACAAGACAAGGCGAAGTACAACAGCATTCGCCGAGTTGGCCCCGAGTCATTGCGTCATTTCAAACGCACGTATGTCCAAGCACTACGGCGACAGATCACCGATGGCAGCTACAACTCCGGAGATCCGCGCGTTGTACCGTACAAAGAGGATCGTCGATATCGGTCGTGGCAAACGAATCCCCAGCCAGAAGCCAACGCGGCCATCGTTTATATGATGGACGTTTCCGGCTCGATGACCGACGACCAGAAGGAGATCGTGCGCACCGAGGCGTTCTGGATCGACA
>JAGQPC010000644.1 GCA_020426925.1 Planctomycetales bacterium
TGGCCGCGATAAGAACCATTGCTGCCATCGTATCCGTCGCCGAATCGCACACCTGCATTGATCGGCGAATCGGGGTCGGCTTGTGCGTTGGTGTCGACCACAACGCTGTTGCGAATCTGGAGATCCGGTGCTCCATAGCCAGCTTCTACGCCTTGATTCGTGTACCGGAATACCGAATCGACAACCGTCGCGGTGTTTTTGTTACTCGATGCAAGGCCCTCGTGAAGAGTCCCTTCGATCCACGCTCGCTCGACGATCAATTCCGCCCCATTGTGATCGAGCCCATCGTCTTTCGTGTCGATGACAAAGCTGTCAACAAATCGAGAAGGCGCTCCGGAACTGTGCACTCCGCTGAAATAAAATCCGTCGTTGTCGTCGTCTTGGAAGATTCCGTCGTCATTCGGAATGTCCTTGACGTACGTGTTGGTCACGGTCACTTGGCTGTTTGCAAACTCGCCACCCGTGTCCGCGTTGGAGATGATCGAGTTCTGAATCGAAACGACAGAATCAGAGGTCGAGGCGAACCCTTTTCCGACGTTGTCGATGAGGAAACAGTTGTCGCATGTGAGTCGTGAGTTGTCGGCTCGTAGAACGGGCTGGCTATTCGAATGGCCAAATTCCTGCGACGTGTCGCCACCACCTTGCGTGAAAAACGTGTAATTGATATTGGCTTCGCCATCAACAATTCGAATTCCACCCCACGGCTGATTCGGAACGAGTGCGTTGAAGAGCACCGGTTCGCTGTCGGAGCCATTGACAATGAGCTTGCCTTCAACTCGGACGTTCGTTTGTGTCGCAAGCACAACTCGAGCACCGGCTTCGATCGTGAGTGTGGTTCCTGGAGTAATCGTTAAATCGCCGGTGACGTGGTGTTCCGATTCGGCGTTCCACATCTCGTCTCCTGAGAGCATTCCGCTGTGTTCCGTGGTCAGCGAACCATCGTGCAACAGCGTGATGCGTTTCGAAAATCGAGGTTCCTGTCCATCGATCATGCCGCCAGGAGCAGCCAAGAGCCGCAGTTCGTTTGGGACGGCTAATTGAAAATCGCTTGCGGCCGTTACGGTCGACGTTAGTGTGCCGACGCCTTTCTTGATTTTCAAAGCAGTTTCGTTCAGGCCGAACGTGTCGAGTTCAGCCGGAGTCGAGAAATTCGAATTGATTTTGCCCGCGTGATCGTAAACACGGACTACTGCAGGAAGGATTTCTCCTTGCCAAGCCGAACTTGGAGCGATGATATGAGCGATCTTTTCTCCAAATGCTGGCGAGCTTTGTCGAATCCACTCACCAGCGCTATCCATTGCAATGACGTCAAGCGAGTACTGGTCGTTTTCGATATCTAGCAATTCGATCGGTTGTGTCGCGTCGGTTAGTGGCCCGTACTGTTGGTCGTTCAGTCGGTACCGGTAAGACGCGACACTCGGCCCCGCGACATAAAATAGCGCATCGTTGTCAGTGAGGTCCTCACGTTCCATCGGCGTAATCACTGGCATCGTGTCAACATACGCGCCCATGTTGATGCCGGCTTTGCCGCGACCGATGGCTGGCGATTGTGGTAGCAAGCGATAGTTGCCGTTCGCGGCGTCGACAAATCCAGGATCGCCTTCGATGTTTCCTTCGCCGAGCGAATGTGTCATGACCTGAACGCCGCCAAATGAAATCGACTCATTTGGTATCAACGAATGCATCACCGTAAGTTCGGTCCGGAACGTGTCGTCTGCGACCAAATTCCTAAATAGGCTCGCATTGCCTGCGAAGATGTTGCCGTCCAGAGCCGCGCCTTTACCGGGTCCGCGGACCGACGTTCCGCCGACTTCGTTGAACTGGATGACGGCTTCACGCATGCCGACGAAGACATTGTTCTCGATTGTCGCAAACGCGTCTTCCTTGAGGAGAATCGCGTGGTCGTTGTCGACAAAAATGTTTCGAACGATGGTGACTTGAGTTCGATTGTCTTCGCCCGACTGAGGCAGACCGGTGGCGATCGCGTTGGACGTGGTGGCTCGTCCAGTGTTCTTCTGGAAGTTCATAAACAGATTGCCTTCCACGTGTGCGTCGGTGCCATCAAGGTCGAGTCCGTCATCGCCGCCACCTTTGAAGACATTGTTCAGAATCTGCATGACCGGACCGGGACGATCCGCACCGAGGATGTCGATCACATCGTCGCCGCTATCGCTCTTTTCGAAGACGTTACCGTCAATGATCAGGTACTCGCTACCTTCGATATAAGTTCCGTGAATGACTTCGCCCGAGCTGGACTGCGGGAAGTGCGAGTTGCGAACGATCAGCGACGGGTGTTCTAGCTCCAGGATTGTTCCGTTGGTTCCGGACCATTCGATGTTGTCCAGGTGCAAACGTGATTCCGTGACTTGTATCGCTTCGCCTTGTCCATCGCCGCGAATCATGTCGGCGAATGAAATTCGATTGTCGGCGAGCGATTCGCTGAAACGCAGGCCATCCCACGCGTTTGCGGTTGCCGGTTCAAATATGATTCGTTGCCATGGCGAACCGTCTGCGAGAAGCTGACCGCCCTGAACTTGAATGCCGGTGTTTGGTGAAAATCGTAGTCTCGCACCGGGCGCGATCGTGAGCTTGACACCTTCTGGAATCACGATGTCGCGAACGACTTCATAAGGCGAGCCATTCACTGACCAAACGGTATCGCTTGCAAGTGTCCCGCCAACTTCAGTTAACAAGCGGCGGTCTTCTAACGCTTCCAGTGAAGACGCACGCACACTGCACGCACGTCGCAGACTCGAGACGAGCATTGGATGTATCCTCAGTTTTTCTGTTCCAGCGGCAAGAGATTGCCTGAGTCTATATTCTACAAACAGACTCGGGATTTGGCGCAAGCGATGCGCAGGAATAGAGCCATTTGAGCTCGACCTCGTCGGGCGTTGGCGCAAATCTTCTTCACCCTCCCTCGGGAGGGTCGGAAACGAGCTTTAGCGAGTTTCCGGGGAGGGCGCTAGTGTTTGCGGCCGACGTGTTATCGCTAACACTGAATGAAGTCTGACCTGTTGCAGCGTTCACCCTCTCCGCCGCTGCGCGGCGACTCTCCCAGAGGGAGAGTGAAGTGAAATACATCAGCATCGGTAGTAGAAGTTGCTAAACTTCCTTAGCCCTTCGCCGCTTTGCCGTATCGAGCAGCGCGTCCCGTGCCGCAGGGATCTGTCGCCAGATCCATGACGACTTCGTAACAGAAGATCGACCTTTCAGATTTCCCAGCCGTCACGATACTTTTTCGTCAGGAGCTTATTCGCTGATCGAACGTTCGTAATTTCCATGTTGCTTGGGTCGTAGTCGATCGGCTCGCCGACTCGATAAGCAATATTGCCGAGGAGTACAACTTCGGTAAACGGGCCAGCGTACGAAAAGTTACTTCCCGTTGGGCTGCCCGTTTTGCACGAATTGATCCATTGTTGGTGATGACCGGGTGATTCTGGCAGAAACGCATCCGGCAGCGAATCTTCAGGGAAATCACCTTCAGGCAACAGCGTGGGAAACTTGTCGTGCTGGATAGCGATTCGTCCTTTTTCGCCGATGAATAGAGACCCGTTCATTGGCAGTTCGCTCGCGATGTCTCGAGGCGGTTGAGCTTCGCCTTCGTACCAATAGACCGAGCACGGTGCGAGTTTGTCACGTTGCTCAAAGTCGAAGCGAGTGATCATCCAGGTTGGACCGCTAGCGGGATGAGCAGGAGGGCCGAACGACGACACTCGAACTTTGCCTCCTAGGTTGAGTCCCCAAAACGCCGGATCCATCAAGTGAATGGCCATGTCGCCGATCGCGCCGCAGCCAAAGTCCCACCAGCCTCGCCACGCAAACGGAGCAAACATCGGGTGATAATCACGCTCCTCAGCAGGTCCCAGCCAGCAGTCCCAATTGAGATGTTTGGGAATGGCTGGTTTGTCCTCGGGTACGGCTAGGCCTTGCTTCCAAAACGTGCCGGGCCGATCCGTGATAATGTGTACTTCGCTAACTTGGCCGATCACTTGCTTTTTCAGCAATTCAACCAAACGGCGATATCCGGGATGCTCGTGATTTTGAGTGCCCATTTGCGTCGCCACGCCTTTTGCGGCGGCTAGTTTCGCAACAACGCGAGCTTCCTCAACGGTGTGTGTGAGCGGCTTTTCGCAATAGACGTGGAGGCCTCGGTTGAGTGCTCGCACGGTTGCCGGAGCGTGGTTGTGATCGGGCGTCGCGATGACAACGGCGTCTACGTTCTCTTGCTGCAGCAGTTTTCGATAATCAGAGTACTGTTTTGCGCCTGAGTGTTTTTCGGCGGCCGCGCCCAATCGATTCGCGTCGACATCACAAAGAGCCACAATGTTCTCATGAGCGACAGCAGCGAGATCGCCAGCTCCTCGCCCGCCGACGCCGATGACTCCGATGTCGAGTTTTTCATTCGCGCTTGCGAACGCTTTGCGAGAACTGCTGAGCCAATACCCGCCAGCCGCGATTGCCGATGCTGTTTTTACAAATTGACGACGATCATGCGATGTCATGTTTATAACTCCAATCGATCTCGAAAAATGCAAGCGAACATTGTAACGTAAATTGGCCGCCGTGCGTGTATCCGAAGCAAGGACACAGGTGCTGAACCTGGGCATTTACTTCGTAGCGACATGCTGCCGGCAAATCAGCCCTGAACGCTGGCCCGCAAGCTAGAAGCTTACGCCACTTCAGAACGGATTTTCCCGCCGCCAAATTGAGCCAGCAATGCGGGCAAAAAGACTAAATCGCCGACTAACGCGGACGCGATTGTGATCGCGCCCATCGCGGCGAAAATTCGATGTTCTCGCCCGTCGCTGGTGAGCACCGTTAAAAAACCGGCGACCAAAACGACTGTCGTCATGATGAGGGCCGTCCCGACTCCGGTGAATGATTTTCGAATCGCTTCGTGCTCGTCCGGTGTTCGTTTTCGTTCTTCCACATACCGCGTCAGGAAATGAATTGTGTCGTCCACCGCGATTCCCAAGCAGACTGTAAACGCGCACACACTGACCATTTCGAGGGACTGCCCGGACAGATACAAATACGCACCCGCAACGGTTAGCGGAAACATATTGGGTATTAGCGAGATCAACCCGATTCGCAACGACTTGTATACCAGCGTCAACACGCCAAAGATGATGCCGGACGCCATGCCGAGACTTTCGGTGAGGTGGACAACGATCTGATAGAGATTTTCGTAACGCCAAACTGGCGTCGAATCGGAATCAAATCGTACGTCGAAGCCAGAGTATTTCTTGGATAACGATTCGAACTTTTCAGAAAGTCGCCCGAACACTGGACCGTATTTCGCGATGCCAATGTCTTGCACTCGGAACAGCACTTGAGCATGACGGAGTTCCGGCGTGTAAAACGTTCGTTTCAATTGCGGTGGCAGTAGCTCCAGCATGTTCAGTCGTTCGACAGACTCTTTGTCGCCCGGAAGCGTGTCGAGCAGATTCTTAATTGAAAGTGGATGGCCAATTAACGACTCGGACTTCAACA
>JAGQPC010000645.1 GCA_020426925.1 Planctomycetales bacterium
TGAGAGCCGCGCCGTAGTTAGACGACCTTCGCGGTCGCGTGTTCATTCCTGGTGGGCTTTGGCGTCGATCGGCGGCGCGGACAGCTCCGGCGCTCTCATAAATCATCGAATCAAGTCGTCGATTGACACGAGCTTTTGGGCCATGGTAACGGGCCATTCGTTACGTTCTCCTGTTGTTTCGGCAGGCTCCGCCTACCGAACGTTGACTAAGACGACACGTGTACGTGTTCTCAATTCTGAACGATGCCACAATCCAACGGACGCGACAATCGTTCCACTTATCCTCCCAGGCGATTTCTATACACCTGGCGAAACTCAATAAGTTGACAGAAACCGCCCGAATCGGCAAGGGGACAAATCTCGCCTGCCAAGCAGCGGGCTGCGACCGCACAGGACAGCCCAAAGCTGGCCCGATATGTGGTGCGTGACGCAAGCTTGACCGCTTTTGCTTCGGCGCCCTGGCATTCGAATGAACCGCAAACGCCTGCACCTGAGTTATTGCTGCAGGGCGAGACGCGACATAATTCTGCGATCCGCAGAAGTGTAGTCGTCGTCGGCACAGCCAGGCTATCGTCGAAGCGTAAGAATGCCGTCTTTGAATTCGGCTTTGAGGTCGGTGCCGGCGACCATGGCCGCAAACAGTTGCTCCAGAGTCGCATTCTGCACTTGGAATGAAACCAGACGGTCGCGGTCGGCTTTCGTGATGTTGTCTGCAAACTGCAATTGAAGCCCCAGCCGCATGCAAAGCTGAGTGACAACCGGACCGAGTGGCTGGTTCTTCACCTCCAAGCTGTACGTTTGCTTTGGCAGTGGACGGCCTGGCGATGGCGCCGCTGTTGCAGAGCGTCCCTTGCTTTCGACCCGCAAAGACTGAAGTCGGCGGCGAAGCTCGGCGTGAGTTTCCAGAGAAGCGGCGAGCGTAACGGTGGTTCCGTCAATTTTTGCTCCGCGGAATCCTTCCACGATTTCGGCCAGTTGCCCCCCTTGGTCGTCACCGAAAGAGTCGTGAGTCAGCGTTACTCGTTTTTGTGTATCGACCGGTCTTGCTGTGCAGTCGCCCACGTCGTTGATTTCGAACGTCATGTCAAAACCTATCAAGATCAGCGCCAGCGATTCCGCCAGAGTCAGCGAGCCCCAGTTTTGTTCGGGCCAGAGATCGTGGGGTACGCGTTCCAAGTTTGCGATGTCAATTCGGCGACCGGTGCATAGTTCTTTTACGAGGTCACGCGGGCTCGTGAGGTGTGCGACCTGGACCGGAAAAACTGCACGCCACGACGTCTGCTTCTGTTTTGGCAGTGTTTCGATCTGTGACTCTGCGAGCTGGATTAGCAGTGGCACATACGCAGCCGTTTCTTTTGGCCCGACGTACAAGCACGATCCAACGGGCTCGACACGTACATCTAGCTGCACTGCGGCAGCAGCGACCACTCGTACAAACGGCGAGTCCTGCACTGCAAGATTGAGCTCCCGACTAGGGTCGATTCGACGATCCAGCACGATCGGAATGCGGTACAAATCGCCCAGCCTCTTAAGCGATCGACGCACGGGGACTCTTCGCCAAGTCAATGTGACTGGTGACTCGAGCAATCGTGGATTGATTCGGTGAACTGTGCGGTTTTCGTCGCAAACCGCGTCTGCCCCACACCAGCTGAATGCCACGATAATCAGCGCAATCGCTATAATCGGACCGCGTCTTTTTTCTAACGGGCAGTACTGTGAACAGCTCGCAAATATTTCGAACAAATTCAAAAACATTCCCCGCTAGCATGCGTTGTGAGTATCGCCCGTAGCAATTAGACTCGGCTTCTTACGAAACGGTAATCAAGTACGCCACGTAAGAACTGACATCCAATGCTTCCGTCCGAAAATTACCTTACGCGATTGTACAGCCGGTACCTTGAAACGGAAGTTTCGGCCGATTTCATTCGATCGGTTGCATCTTTGTACTCAATGTCCACGCTGCATCGAATCGCGACCGGCAGCGACCGGATTTCTCGGCGAGCCGCAATGCTTGCGGTCACATTTTTGGGCGATGGTCGTTCATTCGAAACGATCGGGCGAGGTCTGGTCGATGACGATCGTGCTGTTCGACTCCTTGCCGAAGACGGCAGCCGAACCGTTTGGCATCGCGCTGCGCCCAAAGGAGCTCAACAAGCGTTGCACGTCGTCATGCGGCATATTTGCTGTGAGCAACTGGGCCATGCAATCGATTTGGCGACTGAAGTGATTTCGGCAAATCCCAACTATGCCGAAGCATACAATCAGCGCGCGATTGCGTACTTTGAATCGGAGCAGCTTTACGACGCGATCGCGGATTGCCAGCGCGTGCTCGAACTGAATCCGTACCATTTTCCAGCGGCCACCGGGCTCGGACATTGCTTCATGGAATGTGGTGACTTGGTGTCGGCGATAGAGCATTTCCAACACGCATTGGAGATCTGCCCGGATCTTGAATACGTTCGGTCGCAGATCGACATGCTGCAGCGTTCTGACGGCGCGTAAAGCCTTCCTTCTGGTTTGAGTGCCTCATCATCCGGCTCGCCTGCCGCATTGAGCGTTTTGTCGGCGAAGCGTTCCGTTTAATTGACGATCCCCGGTCGTCTGTAAAGCGGTCTTTACGCGTATCGGACCTGCGGTCAGGTTTTCCTTGTGTTCGCTCTGTTCGTTGCTATACTGCCGAAACTACTCAAAGGCCCATTTTTACAACTACAATCCGAGTAACGCTAATCAAGGCATTCGAAAAACTCAATTTTCATGCTTCGTACTTCGAAGTGAAAGTTGGTTTTTCGGGTGCCTTTAGCATTGCGCCTCAGGTGAGAAGAATGAACCGGACGACGATTTTATCTCTGATTGCTGCAACATGTCTTTCTGCATCGGCTGTTAACGCTGACCTCTCTGACGGACTAGAGCTTTACTACACGTTCGACAACGACACACTGGCCTCCGGTGGAATCGCAGACTCCTCTGGCAACGGACGGAACGGCTCGCCGGTTGACGACGACGCCAGTGGCGCAATCGGTCTGATGTTTTCGTCTGATGTCCCGGCTCAATTGGGCTCCGGAAATTCGCTCGACCTGCGAGGCATAACTGACTATCTGGTGGCGGACAGCTACACAGGAATCGCTGGTGGTGCCGACCGAACAATCGCGCTTTGGGTGAAATCCGCGAGCGTCGCCAACCAGCACATGGTCGAGTGGGGGACGAACGACGCAGGCAACCGATACACTTTCCGCATCAACAATAGCGAGGCGAATGGAACGCTAGGCGGAATTCGGAATGAGATCCAAACGACATTTGTGATAAACGACATTCCGGTTTCGGACGGGGAGTGGCACCATGTCGCAGTCGCCTTTGACGTCAACGATGGCGCCCCAAGCAAGAACGACATCAATCTTTATGTCGATGGAGTTTTGGCGGGTGCAACGACAACCAACGCGAATGATCCGGTGCTCGACACGATTCCCCTAAACCCGGTGGCGATCGGTGGAACGAACGTCTTTACCGACCGTTCGGTCGATGGGTTAATGGACGACGTCGCGATTTGGAGTCGCGCCTTGGAGGCATCTGAAATCGCTTCTCTGGCTAGTGGCGCGGCAATTATCCCCGAGCCAAATTCAGCCGTTCTGATTCTGTTTGGTTGCATCGGATTTGGGTTACTGCGACGCACGGAGCGATAGCAGCAGACGAGCCATCTCGAGGCATCTCGTATCGCGAACCGTTTCTTTCCCACGGTTCGCATGTTGAATCGGGCGTTCAGTCCGGTTAGTTAGAGTCTAGGCAGCCCTGCAAGGCAGATTCGGCTGCACACTTACTGGCGTCGGTTCAATAGCGGAAAACACGTATGTTCGCGCTAAAAAGAATCGGATTAAGGGCAATTTACGGGCCCCTGCCGTTCGCCAATAATGCTACTCTTACACTGTTGTGTAGGCGTCTACTTTACTGACGTCCTGCCGTCCCGGTGTACTTTCGATCGTTCACCAAACCGAAAACTGATTCAATTATGGAGAATCCCTAATGAAACGTGCTCTGCTAACTGCAGTTGCTTTTTCTGTTCTTGCTGGTTCGGCCGGCCGTATCGCCAACGCACACTGTGAAGTCCCGTGCGGTATTTACGCTGATCAGCGACGTTTTGAAGCCATGTTGGAAGATACCGCCACAATCGCCAAGGCAATCAAAAGTGTCGTCGACATTACGGAAGGCCTTGCAGATGGGCCTTCTGCGAACGATATCAATCAGTTGACTCGCTGGGTTTCGACTAAAGAGACTCACGCAACTAACACTCAGCACATCATCGCTCAGTACTTCATGACTCAACGTATCAAGTCGGATGCTGACGGTTACACCAAGAAGTTGACTGCAGCGCACGCCGTCATGGTAGCTGCCATGAAGTGCAAGCAATCTGCTGAGCCAAAAACCGCAGAAGCATTGAACAAAGCGATTCTCGATTTCTATCGTGCCTACGAAGGCAAAGAGCCTAACTTCGATCACGATCACTAGACAATTCTGTTTGCATTTGAGCATTCCACCTTCTCATTGTAGCGGGAAGGTGGACTCTTTCTTTAACTGTAATGGCTCAAGTGGACGGCGACCTATCATCTGAATCTGCGAAACCGATTTGGTCGCACCCTGGCACAATTGCAACGTTGTGCGGAATTCTCTCGGCCATCGGGTACACTGCCACAAACATCTGTTTGAAGCACGTTGACCACGCTGACCCGATTTGGGTGTCGTGTATGAAGGCGTTGCCGACCGTGGTTCTCGCAGGCCCATTCGTTCTCGCCAAGGCAATGCGAGGCAAGAAGCTATTTCCATCGAACCGAGTGTTCGCCATCGTGATTGCCGTAGCGATATTTTCTCAATTCGGCGGAAACGTGCTTTTTCAGTGGGCGTTACATGTTATTGGTTTAGCCCTCGACGTGCCAATTACGCTCGGCGTGATGATTGTCTCCGGCGCACTGTTTGGTCGAATGTTTCTGGGCGATCCTATTTCGCCTCGCATGGCAATCTCAGCGATTGTGCTCATTGCAGCAACGTGCGTGCTCAGCGCCGGAGCCAGCAAAGTCCACGATGACGCAGTTCATGCGTCAGCTGAATTGGAAAACGTCGCTGCACCAGGAAGCGACGCTATTCCCATTTCAAACTGGGGATTCTTGCTTGGTGTTTTTGCAGCGGCAACATCTGGCGTCGCGTACTGTTCGTTAAGTACTGTCGTTCGTTACGCAACTCGCGAGGGATTCGACAATCTGTCGTTGGTTGGGCTGATTTGCCTGGTCGGAGTCGTAACGCTCGGCGCGTCGGCGTTTTCGCGACACGGACTGGAAATCGTCTTTCATACGACGACACGCGACTACACGGCGATGCTGTTGGCAGGCGTATTCAACTACATCGCGTTTGTTTCATTGGCGAAGGCGCTGGAGTTTGCTACCGTGTTTTTTGTGAACGCCCTCAGCACTTGCCAAGTTGTGATGGCGGCGGTTGCTGGTATCGTTCTATTTGGCGAGCCAGCAACGGTCGAGTTATTGATCGGAATCGCGCTGATCGGAATCGGCCTACTCAGCATGCGTCCTGCGTCAAGAAAGGGGCGAACCACGTGACGGATTCACTGCGTTTGATAAATCTGCGCTGCCGCGATTGTGGCGACGAAACGATCATCGGCCCACACGAGATCGCGAGGCGACTGCGAGAAGCTGGCCAATTACGGCGTGAGGCAAACCCTGAACAGGAAATTGTCCTGGCTTTGTTCGAAGAATTTCTTCCGAATCTCAAATGTGATGCTTGCGGTGCCAACAACTGGAAGATCGCAGACGTTCCGATTGACGAAAACCACTGGGGAGAACCTGTCCTGTGCGAAGTGTGCAAACAGCAGGTCCCGCCAGAGCGATTGGAGATTTTTCCGAATGAAAAACGATGCGCCGCATGCAAGGACAAGCCTGAAACCGACGAGCCTGAGTTTTGCGCCATTTGCGGCGGCTTGATGGCGATCCGCCAACGCGGTGGCAGCGGGATTGCCGGCTACGTGATGGTGTGCACCGATTGTGGCCGCTCGGGTTAGAATGTTGAGGCGAGACGTC
>JAGQPC010000646.1 GCA_020426925.1 Planctomycetales bacterium
TGATTAGATCCAGTTCTTCTCGCAATTCCCAGATTCGGCGACTCCACGCGTAAAATAATTCGCGATTGCGCAGTTGAGTTAGCTGTCCGAAGATACCGACCACGCGTTTGTGCAGATCTGAAAACGCGTTGTACGAATCGCCCCATGTGTCAGGTGACTCGTTCAAGATTACGTCGACATGTGCCTTTAGAGTTTCCGCGTGCGCGCCGTTCGAGTACGGCAGGTAGTAGCAATCGGCGAGCAGCGTTACATCCTCCGCTGAAATCGCTCCATGGATCGTCTCGTATTGCCGAGCCCAATCTTGAGCGGCGGTGGTGAACGCACTTCGAGGATCATAGTCGTCGTTGTTGAGATATTCGCCCAGCGTTCGAATCGGAATGTAGTTGACGGGGAACTCGTTGTTTGGATTCGTCAGAATGCCTCGCACGCTTTCTCGCAAGTCAGGCGAACGAGAATACGGCCCGCAGAATAGTCGGCGCAGGTCATAATCGTTGGCGTGCAGGTTGTCCCAGATCACCGGTTGTCGCTTGATCCGTTGCGTCACCGATTCTAACGCAGCTCGATTGATGTCTTGCGAAATAATTTCAGGGCCCGTCCACAGCACATCGATCTCGGAGGCTAAGTCATTTCCGATCGTGTCCAAATAGTCGGCACCACCCAGTTCCCACTTGACCATGCGATCACAATACGGCGTCGGGCAAAACAGCATGCGACTTTCCGGAACTTGATTCTTCAGCCAAGCGAACGTTGCGTTAGTTACGTAAGCTTGCGCCGACGCGACCGACGCAAACTTCGACGTGTCTTCGTCGGTCATTCTTCCCGGAAGATCGTCGAACAGCAAGGCAAACTGCTGCACACCAATTTCGATCATCTGTCGAAAGCGGTCGCGAATCGTCTCTTGTTCCTGATCCTCGGAAAAGCGGATATCGAGTCCGGGGCTCAGCCCGTAAATGAAATTCAAGCCGTGTTCGTTGCAGGCTGCAACCAATGTGCGTAGTGCATCGATTTCATTTTCGTCGTAACTCGAACGCCACAGAGCTCGATGTTTCAAATCGTCTTTCGGTGAGTAGAAATACGTATTCAGGCCGCAATCGACCATTTGATCAAATAGTGCCAAGCGTTGTGCTTGTGTCCACTGCTGACCGTAGAACCCTTCGACGACACCGCCAAGTTCATCGTTATGCATTTAAGCTCGTTTCCAGTTCTATCGTCCTCGTTGCCATTAGCTCTTTTACAGATTGGCGACTTGTTTCAGAACTTTTTGAAGTCCCAGGCAAAGCTTTTCAAGCTGTTCGTCCGAGCCTAACAGCACGTATTGCGGGATCCAAATCGCATCATTGCAAACCGATTCACAAACGGGGCACTCGACCGAGCGATAGTCAACATTTTTGTTCGCCAGTGGAGACTTGATTCCGTGTGCGGGACCGACGTGCGCGTCTTGGAAGACTCGGTTGCGATACAGCGGGCGATACCAACCAGCCGATGCTGGAATTCCTTCGGCGTTAAGTGCTTCCAAGATTGTGTCTCGTTTGTCTGCGAATTCAGGTGCCATCCGGAAAATGTAGATGTGGTAACTTCGTCGAGTCATTTCCGGTGCGGCGGCAAGTGTTTGAACCGACGCGACTTCGGTAAGTGCAGCGTCGATACGCGCGGCGTTACGCTCACGTGTCGCGATTTGTTCGGGCAAACGTTTTAGTTGAGCGGACAGGATCGCTGCTTGGAACTCGGTGAGTCGCAGATTGCTTCCCAGCACATCATGGTCGTACCAAGCGGAACCTTTCGTCCGCCCGCAGTGCGTAAAGCTCCGGCACAGATCAGCAAGGTTTTCGTCGTCCGTGACCAGAATCCCGCCTTCGCCGGCGGTCATGTTTTTAGTTTCTTGGAAGCTGAACGTTCCGGCTTGGCTAAGCGTGCCGGCGCCTTGTCCATTAGTTCTACTGCCCCACGCATGTGCCGCGTCTTCGAACACTTTCAGGTTGTGTTGTTTTGCCAACGAGTTGATTGCATCCATGTCAGCGACTCGGCCTGCGACGTGCACCGGAATGATCGCTGCCGTCCGAGACGTGATTTCCTTTGCAACATCGGCCGGATCGATGCACAACGTATCGGGAAGAATGTCTGCGAAAACCGGAATTGCTCCCATCGTCACGACGGCGCTGGCTGTCGCAATGAAGCTGTAACAGGGAACGATTACTTCATCGCCTTCGACGACACCGGTGGCTCGCAACGCCATCTCGATTGCAGTCGTGCCATTCGTGCAGCTGACGGCGAACTTTGCTCCTTGAAAGTTTGCGAATTCATTTTCGAATGCTTTGACGCGTTCGCCAAACCACCACTTGCCCGAACGGAGTACTTCAAGAATCGCAGTCTCCTCAGCGGAATCATGCACCGGCCATCGCGGCCAATCAAAGTCGCAAGTGGGTTCGCTTCCGTTTATCGCGAGTGCAGAATCGGTAGACGGCATAGCTTGTGGGAGTTCAGTACTCAGGACTTGGTTGAAGCGTCATTCGGTTTGAATTCGCATTCTATCACGCGCTGCCGGACCTACGTTAGTGGACCGTCGTGTGTTAAACTCTCGACTTCCGATTCTGAAGGAGAGTTTCATGCTGGCCCCAATCGACTACGTTATCATCGTCGTCTATATGGCGGGCGTGCTCTTTATCGGTAGTTATTTTGGCAAATACGTCAGCTCGACAGGCGACCTATTCTTAGCCGGCCGCAGCTTACCGTTTTGGGCGATCGGGATGTCGATCGTTGTCAGCGACATAGGTGCGTTGGATCTAATCGGCGGCGCCGGAGGCGCGTACGATCGCGGGATCGCTCAGGCAAATTTCGATTGGCTCGGGTCCGTTCCTGCGCTATTATTGGCGGCGTTTATATTTGTGCCGTACTACTGGCGAGCTGGCGTTTACACTTTGCCGGAGTTTATCGGCAGACGCTACAACGGGCTCGCTCGCTGGATGCTGGCGACCGTGCTGCTGCTATTCATGGTGCTGACGCTGGCCATTTTGTTGTGGACATCGGCCGTGTTCCTAAACGAAATCTTGGGCTGGGACCATCGTGTTGCGATCTGGGTGACGGCCATTATCGTCGGGATTTACACGGCAAGCGGAGGATTGGCGGCTGTCGTCATGACCGACGTGATGCAGCTGGTTGTCATGTTTGTTGGCACAGCGGCGTTGCTTGCATTGGGGATGTGGGAAGTCGGTGGCTGGTCCGGCTTGCAAGAGACCTTGTTGGCTCAGCCTGATGTCAACGAAGACTATTTTCGGTTGCTGCATCCTCACCGTCCGGAAAACGAATACCCGTGGCCCGGCATGGTCTTCAGTTTGGGAATCATCATGTCGACAGGTTACTATGTCGGCAATCAAGCGGTGATGCAACGAGCGTTGGGAGCTCGATCAGAATGGCACGCGAAGGCGAGCATGCTCACCGCTGGTGTGTTTAAGATTATGATTCCGTTTTTGGTCTTCTTGCCAGGCATGGCGGCTCGCGCGATTGCGCCCGATTTGGAATTGCACGATAAAGCCGTGCCAACTTTAATCAACGCGTTGCTTCCGGCAGGATTGAAAGGCCTGATGTTCGCGGCATTCTTTGCGGCACTGATGTCAAGCGTCGATTCGTACCTCAATTCATGCGTGACGATTTTTACCGGTGACGTTTTTCGGCCAATCTATCAGGCAGCCACAAAGCGCGAAGTATCGGGAAGACTGGGGCTCGTGTTGGGCCGAATCATGACGGTGGCGATTCTGTTTTTCGCAGCAGTTTACGCGCCGCGTTTTTCGAATTCCGAGACTCTGTACGACAACGTGCAGACACTGTTGTCGTGGTTTCAGGGACCGACGTTGGCGATCCTGCTTTTGGGAATCTTCTGGAAACGGGCGACGGCTTGGGGAGGCGTAGCCGGACTGTTTGTCGGTTTCTGTTTCACGTTCGGGCTCAACCGATTGGGAGATTCGGTGTTCATGGCGAAAGATCCGTATCTCTATGTCGCGGTTTGGTCGTTTGTGTTTGCGTTAGCGACAACCGTCATCGTCAGTTTGTTGACGGAGCCAGAATCTGAAGAAAAGCTGCGAGGGCTCGTTTACGGTTCCGTTGTGACAGGCGAGTCGGAGGCCTAAACCAGATGCACGGTCTACTGAAATTCTTTGATGCGATCCTCAACGCGATCGACGGGTTCTTGAAGGCGACGATCGGTCCACCTTTGCGAGCGTTCCATGCGCCGATTGACAACATGCTAGGCTCGCTGCCGATGAGTGTCGCGATGGCATGTGTGTTAGGGCTTTACGCGATCGCCGTCATTTGGGTGTGGCGACTGAAGAAGGAGTTCGTGTTCCGAGGCGCGCCGAGCGAATCTCGCATTTATGATTTGCGGATTTGGGCGACGCTCGTTGTCGTGCCATATGTCGTTGTGTACGTTTTGCTGGGGCGGTAGTCGAATTCTATGAATAATCCAGACAAGCAAAACCGAGAACGTGACTCTGCTACACTGCGAGTATTAGGCATTTTCTTTTTGATCATGGGATCGCTGGTTTTAGCGGCTACGTACGAAGCGATTGGAAACGTGCCCGCAGTCATCGTCAGCGTGATCAGCGGACTTGTGTTGCTAGGCGTAGGAATTGGAATGATCGGTTTTTCCTGGCGTCTATCGCGGAACATTGACTAGCCACGTGGCTCGCGTGCGAGTTAGGGCAGGCTCTGGAGATGGATCGCAATGGCAAGCAAGATGCTTGCCCCACGTTAAGCTTGCGGCAACAGCACAGCTTTGACGATCTCTCCGCCGTGCATCGTTTCGAACGCGTCGTGCCACGATTCTAATTGCCATGTTCCGCCGATGATTGGTCCGACGTCGAGCTGTCCGGAACTGAGCAACGAAATGATGCGTTCCCAAATCGGCCAGTTGTGGCTGAAGCTGCCTTGAAGCTTGACGTTTTTCTGAACCATTGCGTCCAGCGAAAAATCGACTGGTTGCGGCCCCCAACCAACTTTTGTAATCCATCCGTTGGGACGCACAGCATCGATAGCTGTTTTCAGAGCAGCAGACACGCCCGTCGCATCGATTACACCGTCCGCGCCAAATCCGTCGCCTTGTCGAGCCCAATCGGTTGGGTCCGCGATGATCGGCTCGCAGCCGTAGTCGCCGGCGATTTGGAGTCTTGTTTTGTCTCGCTCGAGTCCGACAATGGCTACGTTCGCTCCGCAGAGTTTTGCGATTGCCGCGCACAGGATTCCGATCGGTCCCGGGCCGAGCACGACAACACGATCACCTGGACGAATGCGCGAGTTTTCGACGGTCGCATTGTACGCTACGCAGCATGGCTCGGTGAGACACGCCTTTTCGAATGACAGTTCGTCCGGAATGTGGTGCAGAATCCGCGTTGGAACGCGAACCAGTTTCGTCATCGCGCCGTTAACCGATGCGCCAAAACCTTTTCTGCCGGGATCGAGATTGTAGAGTCCCTGCCGTGAAAGCGGACTGTTTGGATCGATGATCGCGTGAGTCTCGCTTACGACACGCTGACCGATTTCCCAATCCGTCACTTCACTGCCAAGCTCCACGATCGTTCCGGAAAACTCGTGACCGAGCACCATCGGATAGAGCACTTCCCAGCTCTGATGCCCAGTCCACATATGGAGATCACTGCCGCAAACGCCCACAGCCTGGACCTCCAACAGGACGTCGTCTCGCCGGATCTCAGGTCGATCGATGTCACGAATTTCCACGCTGTGGGGTTCTGGACTGAAGTTAACGACGGCTGGTTGCGACATGATTTTTCGGCGGCGAGTTTCAGTGATTTGACGAACGGAACGATGAGTCTACCGACTCTGTTGACCGGAAACCATAACGCGTTTGAACTTCGCGGCTGAATGTGACGTGTTTCATTGAATAATTCCAAGGATTGAAACTTGCAGCCGAACGGCAGCTAGTGTCATACTCAGTTGGGCTCGGGGGCGAATCTGCTCTGCCATTCGGGTCACACTCGTCACCAATCGGAACAGGGAGTAGCAATGTTAAACCGTCGATTTCGACTCTTCGCGGTCTTGTTGGTAAGTGGCCTACTTGCGATCGAAACTTTTGGCGCCGATTCAGTTCGGACGATTCGCGTTACGGGAACGGGCCGAGTACCGATCAAACCAGACGAGATCGAATTGCAGCTGGATGTTGCTGGGAGTGCTCAGCTCGCTTCCGAGGCTCTGAAAAAATACAACCAGGCTCTCAAGCAAGCACGAGACGCGTTTACGGGGTTGAAGATGGCGAACCTCGAGTTCAAACCGCTCGGCGTTTCCGTGAAGCAGATCGGGCAAAATCCCAATCAGATTTTCAACGGTCAACCACAAGAAAACAGTGCTGCTCAAGTGACGTTTGGCCGCTCTGTGCGAGTTAGCTTGAAAGGAATTGGCGAGCTCGATGCGGCTGGCTTGAGCGAAGTGTTGGTCAAGCTGATCGATACGGCAAAAGATTCAGGGGCGTCAATCAAATCGCAAAACGATCAGCTCTCCCGCATTTACGGGACGCAAATGACCAACGCGATGGCCTACTTTGTCGTTAACGGCGTCGATGAAGCTCGAGAGAAATCGTACGAGCAAGCCATGAAAACGGCTCGACAACGAGCCGAACGCTTGGCCAAACTGTCGAACGCAACCGTCGGAAATGTCCATACAATCTCTGAATCGTTTGCTGAGCCGAAGGATTCGGAAAACGCTCAGATGCGAGTCATCTACGCGGTGTACGGAATGCAGCAAGGCGAAAAAGACGATCACCGGGTCTTGTCGTCAGAGTACAAAGATGTTGATGTCGAGGTCACGCTGACCGTTGACTTCGAAATTGAATGAAGCACCGACATCGAGTCCAATGCCACAAGCAGACATAAGAAAAGGCGGTCGAGGTGACCGCCTTTTTGCATCTTGACCGGGTGAGGCTGCACTCACTACTGAGTTGCATCATCCGCTTCGTCACCCGACGTGTCTTCTTCTGTATCGTCAGCAGTGGCATCTGCATCGTCCGTCAAATCATCCGCGCCAGTTTCTACTTCTGGGGTAGCCGGAGCAGCATCGCCCGCGGTGTCAGCAGGTTTTTGGCAGCCGACGAACAGTGCAGCACACAATCCAAATAGGAGGAACAGTTTTTTCATTTGAAAACCTTTCGCAATGGAAGCGATATGTAAATTGGGAGACTTCACCCTGTGATCTCCGCCTCAACGGAGGCGGCACCGCCCCCACAAAAAGACCGATACCTCCAGTCCGAAGTTTATTCCCAAGAAATTCTGAATAAAATTCAAGGTCGGGATGGCTGCCGCATTCGCCAAGATTCCGAGGCATTGTCCTCGTTTTCCATGGCACCATCCAGCAGACTGTATGAAGTCCCCGCAACTTGCGTCAGCCCACAATGCATTTGTGTCTACCGTGAATTAAAAGATGTTGCGCAGATGCAGGAATAAAGGAGTTGCTGTGTGATCCAAATAGGTCTCCTGTCTGACACGCACGGTCATTTCGATGATCGAATCTACAAGTTCTTTGATGATGTCGACGAGATTTGGCACGCCGGCGACTTTGGAAGCGTGGAAGTGTCAGAGAAACTTTCCGCCTTTAAACCACTCAAGGGCGTTTACGGAAACATTGACGATCAGGCGATTCGGTACGTGCACCCTCAAGACCAGCGATTCGACTGCGAGGGCGTAAAAGTTTTTATGACGCACATAGGCGGCTATCCAGGGCGATACAACCCACGCGTTCGAAAGCTGATCGACGAAGACACGCCTGATCTTTTCATCTGCGGCCACTCTCATCTGTTGATGGTCAAGAAGGACAAGAAACGTGGACTCCTGCACCTCAACCCCGGCGCCGCCGGAAATCAAGGGGGTCATCTCGTCAAGACAATGATGATCGTGCAGATTTCAGACGGGAAAGTAACCAAGCTGCAGGGAGTCGAACTGGGCCCTCGCGGCTCAAAGCCTGCGCGGAAATAGCGTTTGCGCGGTATTGTCGACTGTGCGAGCTAAAGGGAACGCCGCCGAGCACCTACCCAGGTCGAATTAGGCGTTAATGTTGTGATTGCGTACAATCAAAGCGTAAACTACTGAGGCAGCGGGGCGGCGTCTGTTTTCCCGCTGGAATCAAACTGAAGGTGAAGACGTGCAACGTGCCAAGCAAAACATGCACTCGAACGAGTCGATCAGCGGCTCTGTCCCCATCGGCGGGCTTCCATTGGCAACTCGTCGCGACGCTCTGAAACGCATCGCTTCGCAGGCTGCGATTGGAGCGGCAGGCCTTTCGATATTCGGTCAGCCAAATCGAGTGCAAGCCGCTAGGCTACCGGAATCTCAACGCAGCGCGATCGACCGAGGACTGCAGTGGCTTGCAAACAACCAATCGAAGTTGGGGCATTGGACCGCGCAAGGCTACCCAACCGCCATGACGGCGCTCGCTGGCACGGCGATGATCTGCTCCGGTTCGACGACGACTCAAGGGCCGTACTCGAAAAACATTCGACGTGCTGTCGATTATCTAATGTCAAAGGTGCGTGGCAACGGATTGATCGGCGATCCAAAGCTCGACAATCGGTACACGTACGGTCATGGATTCTCCATGCTGTTTTTGTCTCAAGTGCTTGGAGAAGAAGAAGACGCAGACCGTCGTGAAGAACTGATTTCGGTATTGCAGCAAGCGGCTCGCTTTAGTGGGAACGCTCAAACAAAATCAGGCGGGTGGGGTTATGTCAGTGCCGCAGACGGCAATGATTTCGACGAGGGTTCGACGACGATCACTCAGGTTCAAGGCTTACGCGGCTGCCGCAACGCAGGCATTCCGGTTCCCGCAGCCGTTATCGAAAACGCGAAAAAGTATATCTATCAGTGCAAGAATCCTGACGGAGGCATCTCATACAGTTCGCGAAACCACGGGACTTCTCGTCCGGCGATTACTGCAGCCGCACTAGCGGCACTGTTTAACGCGGGCGACTACGACAGCAAGCATGTTCCCGACATGATGGCCTACTGTAAGAAGCAGCTTTACAAGCTCGGCGGAAATGTGCAGCACTTCGGCCATTGGCATTACACGTACCTTTACTATTCCCAAGTTGTCTACCGCGAAGGAGGTGACACTTGGCGCAACTTCCGAGACCGCATCTACAGTCGTCTCGTCAAAGAGCAGGCGCGCGATGGCTTTTGGCAAGGGAACATTGGTCCGGTTTACATCACATCGATCAACTTGATCATCATGCAATTGGACAACGGCTATCTCCCGATTTACCAGCGCTAGTCATCAATCGTTCGAAGTTGGTGCGTTGTGGTCGCACATTGCCGAAATGACGCCAGCTGTTGTGTATTCGGTTGCTTCGACGGTAGGCTCGAAACCTTGGGCACGAAGAGTCTCTGAAGTGATCGGGCTGATGCTCGCTAGTTTTGCGTTCTTCAGTGCGTCTCCGTAGACACTGGCCAGCGATTTCGCGATTGCCGAGCTGGTGACTGTGACCCAGTCGACCTCGCCATTAGCAAGCTGATTTTTCAGCGCGTCATCAACAGCCTGCACGTCCGTGCTGGTATAGACAACGATTTGAGTCACATCGCCTCCGGCCGCTCGGAGCGTTTCGGCAAGCACTTCGCGGCCTCGGCTGGCGCGGAGTAGCAGGAATCGTTTTCCTTTCGCGTCGGCAATCAGTGATTCGGCCAGACTTTCCGCTCGATACTCTTCCGGCAAGCGGTCGCAACGCAAACCGTAGTCGCACAGCGCGTCGCTCGTTCGTGGGCCGATTGCGCAGAGCTTTGCGCTTCCGATCGCTCGACTGTCTCTTCCGAGTTCAAATAATCTGTCCATGAAGCGACGCACGCCGTTGGCGCTGGAAAATACGAGCCAGTCGAATTCGCCGATCCGACTGATCGCGTCGTCAACGGGACTCCAGTCGTCCGGCGGGCCAATCGTGATTGCGGGCTGGACGATCGGATCGCCACCTTGTTCTGAAACAAGTTCCGCCAAGTCATACGCTTGATCGGCAGGTCTTGTAATGAGGACTCGCTGCCCGAAGAGCGGTTTCTTTTGAAACCACGACAGCGTTTCGGCCAGCGTGGTTACTCCGCCAACAATGGAAATCACGGGCGGAGGGAACTTAGCTCGAGGCGTGACGTTTTCTGCGACTTCATCCAACCGACAGTGGATGACTTGCTGATTGGGCCAACTGCACCGGCGGATCATAGCGACCGTTGTGTCTGGTTTCATTCCGTTTCGAATGAGCTCGCTTGACCAACGTTCCGCCGTCGTGACTCCCATGTAGATTACCAGTGTGCCGGGAAACCGAGCAAGCGCTGCGAAATCGATTGCGGAGTCCGGCTTTCCGTCCTTTTCTTGGCCGGTGACGAGCGCGACGGCGGACGCGTGGTCACGGTGCGTGATCGGTATGCCTGCGTAGCTGCCGGCGGCGAGCGCTGCGGTAATCCCTGGGACGACTTCGAAATCGATGTTCGCGTCCACAAGCGCGTCAAGCTCTTCGGCAACGCGAGCAAACACGATCGGGTCGCCACCTTTCAGCCGACCGACAGTTCTGCCTTTTAACGCTTCGTCGACAATCGTTTTCGAGATCTGCTCTTGAGACCAGGCCTTGCGTCCGTGACTGCCCAGGCAAATCGTTTCTGCCTCGGGCGACGAGTGCTGCAGAATGTCCGGATTCACCAAATAGTCATAAAGAATAAGATCACATTGTTTCAGGCAGCGAACGCCGCGCAGAGTGATAAGGTCGGCTTGTCCTGGCC
Organism: Planctomycetales bacterium; assembly: GCA_020426925.1. GTDB lineage: Bacteria > Planctomycetota > Planctomycetia > Pirellulales > Pirellulaceae > JAGQPC01. The sequence continues at coordinate 10,743 of JAGQPC010000646.1, forward strand.
CGGCGCCGATCAAAAACACTTTTCCTTTTGTCGGATTGGACATGCCCGTTTGTCTTCGAAGTTTGGCGAATGGTAGAATAGATTCAGCTGGATGATAATTGACGTTACCAGCTCATTTGAACGCCAGACCATAATCTGGTTGACGCTTCACTAAGTTGAACATACCCATGGTTCAAAATCCATCTTCCGCAGCGACATCTGATTCGCAAGGGCCCAAGCCATTGTCTCCGGCAGCGCGTAATCGCTTGCACCAGTGCTATCAACGCGGCACGGAGATGGCTAAAAAGGGTGAATTCGACTACGCCCATTCAATGTTTAGCGAATGTGTCCTGAACGATTTGTCGAATTTGGAATATGTCGAAGCCATGCTGGGGAACCTGCAAAAGAAGTATGGCAATAACAAGAAAGGAGCGAAAATCAAAGGGTTCGGCGGCCGCGGAAAGTTCAAAAAAACGATCGCTGCGAAAAACTGGGCCGAAGTTTTTCGTCAAGGTTTCGAGCTGCTGAAATCGAATCCTTGGGACGTCCAAGCTCTGCGAGCCATAGCGGAAGGATGCAAAGCAAACCACTACAACGAAGTGGAATTGCGCTATTTGAAAAACGCGCTCGACGCGAACCCAAAAGACATCGACGTCAACATACACTGCGCCGAATCGCTGACTCGAATGGGACAGTTTGATCAAGCGATCGCGTGCTGGCATCGAGTTGAGACTCTTGACAAGAAAAACATCCACGACGCAAAGGCGCACATTGGCAAGCTGACGATCGCGAAACAGACGGGCCGCATGCCCGATGGAACGCCGATTCCAAGTCCGACCGCGAAGGCGGAATCTAGCCCTAGAACTGCAGACACACCCGATGACGAGCCCGAAACTGCGGTAGCTACGAGCGGTCGAGCAGTCCAAACGGAGTCTGAAATCGAACGTCTGGAAGCGCTGATCGAATCCGACGACGCAGACATCGATTCGTTTGAATCACTCGCTCACGCGTACTGGTCGGAGCACAGATATCGCGATGCGTTGCACATGCTCAAAACGGCTCTGGAGTCCGCTGGCGGTAGCATTCGGCTCCGAGAGTTGTATGAAGACGCTCATATCAAAATGGTCAAGTCGCAAGTGCAAATTGCAGAGCAGCGTGCGGCGAGAGAAAAGACGGATGAAGCGGCCGCGATGGTGAAGCGGTTTCGCACCGAACTAAATCGTCAGGAAATTCAGGTCTATTCGGCTCGCTGCGAACGTTACCCTGATGACGATCGAATCAAATACAAGCTCGCGGTGCGGCTGAAACGCGATTGTAACTACCGCGAAGCCGCGAAGTATTTCGAAGCCGCTTGCAGTGTTTCGGAACTAGCGAATCAGGCCACGTTAGAAATGGGTGAATGCTGTCAGCAATTACGCCAATATGGCAACGCGATGAAGTGCTACCAATCAGCGATCACCGCTTTTTCTGGTGATCAACCTGAACGATTGTTGGCGTTGTACCGCGGCGGAGTGCTCGCAGCAGCCCTTAAAAAATACGAAAATGCCCTAAAATACCTTGGTGAACTGGTTGAAATCGATCCGAAATATCGAGACGCCGCGGCACGTCTAGACAAGGTGCGTGAAATCAGCGATAGTGCCTGATTACGTGTTGGGAAATCTGTCGACAAATGGTGAACTGAAAGCAAATGCCAAATAACGCTGCAGCTAAAAAACGTCTTCGTCAAAACGTGGTCGTTCGTTCTCGAAATCGTGCGGTCAAATCTGCCGTAAAGTCTCAGATGCGCGTCGTAAATGAGGCGGTCGCCGCAGGCGAAATCGACAAAGCAGAAAAGGAATTCGTGCTCGCTGCGAAGAAGCTCGACAAGGCAGGGGCTCGCGGAGTCTTTCATCCAAAAACGACTTCGCGGTACAAATCTCGCCTGGCTCAGCGAATTCGCAAAGCGAAGCAAGCTTAGAGTATAGGCTGAGTTTGCGTTACTTAGCACGTGTGCTATCTGTACGCACCGCATATTGATGTGCGAGAGCCCTCCTGTGTGCTGTGGGGGGGCATAGATTGCCAAGCATTCTTTTCTTTTGACCCGAATCCCGCGAATCTGCGTACGTACAAGTCGATGCCGAGTTGATTTGTCACGCACGTCGCGTTTGGACTAATATGAGTACGACTCGCAGGCAGATGCGAGCGTCCCTCCTTCCGGGGTCCCACCAGCTGTTGAACGCAAACAGAGAAGATCTTGTTCCATGTCTTTAATGAATAATCGGATCGTCTGTCTCTTGTTGTCGGTGCTGTTTATCACCACGCACTTGCCTGTGGCATGCGCTGACGAACAAGCGGACGCGAGACAGGCTGAAATGGAGGCCAAGAAAAAGGAAGCGATGGAACGCGCGATGCGCGAACGCAAAAAGGGCGAGGAAGGGCAGCGAGGCGGTCCCAACAATGGGAAGCCGCCAGAGGGGAACGGCGACCAAAATCAAAAGCCGGGCGAAGAAAATAAACAAGAATCGAACGACACGCCAGCGGTTGTGAAGCGACCCGCAGAACCAGAGACTCCGTTTGATCCTCGTCAATACGAAGCAGTCAAGCCAGACCCAGACGGGAAGTACAAGCTGGCTTTCGTCGGCACGCCATGGCCGCCTCTCATCCAGTGGCTTGGAGAAATCTCGGGCCGCTCCGTCGATTGGCAAGAACTGCCCGGTGACTTCGTTAATATTCGCACGCAGCGACACTACGCCGTTCCCGAAGTCGAAGGCATCATCAACCGTCATTTGCTTGCGCGCGGCTATACCATTCTGATCGATCAAGAACTACTGACCGTCGAAAAAACGGCCGACATCAACGCTTCTCTTGTACCACGAATTCTCGCAGAAGATCTTGCCGACCATCAGCCTTACGAATTCGCTCGAGTGCTCTTTGATCTGGATTGGCTCGTCGCCGAAGACGTCGCAAAGGAGTTAAAGCCGCTGGTCAGTAAGAATGGACGTCTCACTGCGTTTGCTGGAACGAATCGGATCGAGGCGATGGATTCCGTTCGCAATCTTCGCCAAATCAGCGACATGCTGGGGCAGGAACAGTCGCAGTCGGCACGCTCCAAATTGGTTCGCGAATTTGCGCTCAAGAACGTCTCTGCAAAATCGGTATTAGCCAAGCTCAAGGAAATCGTCGGAGCTGGCGGTGCCGCGCCACCACAGTTGAATCCCGACCAAATGCGTCAACAGCAAGAAATGATGCGGCGCATGCGTGAGCGTGGGCAGGACCCGAATCAGATGCAACAGCAGCAGCAACAAAACCAAGGCGGTGACAAAATCAGTTTCATTGTCAACGACCAACGCAACAGCATCATCGCCACAGCGCCTCCGAACAAGATGGTGATCATCGAACAGACGATCAAGTTGTTGGATGTGTCGAACGGACGAGGAGATTCGCTCGATTCTTACGTCGGCCGCATGAAAGCGTATCGACTCGTTTCACTGGACCCAGAAGAAGTCGTCAACATCCTGACCGAGACTGGTGGGCTTGATCCTACTGCTCGGCTGACGGTCGATAAAGACAGTAAGTCTCTGATCGCGAGTGCTCCACCGTGGGATCACATGACCATTCAAAAACTGATCGACAAACTCGATGGCAGCAGCCGAGAGTTCCGAGTTCTGCGATTACGCCGCAGACGTGCCGACCAAGTCGCGACGACGATCCAGGGCCTAATGGTTGGTGAAGAAAAGAAAGATGATAACCGCCGTTATCGTTGGTGGGATGACAACCAAAATGATGATGACGACGACAGCTTCCGGGTCGCCGCGGACATCGAACACAACTGGCTACTGCTATGGTGCAACGATCAAGAGTACGACCAAGTACTTCGGTTGCTGCAAGAACTGGGTGAAGTTCCGGAACAGGGAGTCATGCCCAGCAAGTACCGCGTTCTGCAAGAGGTTCCAACTGGCGACACCGCCGATTTTCTTCAGCGCGTGAAAGAAGCTTTTGAGCAAATGGCTCCCAACTCGGTTGAAATTGATCCTCGTGTTGAACGAGCTTTAAAGAAGGAAGCGGAGCAGCGTCAAGCGGAAGAGGAAGCCGAAAAAACGAATGATACTGACGAAGAGGAAGAAGAAGAACTCGACGGCAACATTCCACGCATCGTGCCTGAGCTTCAAGATGTCCGCGCCGACGACCCGGATACCGTAACAGCATTCGTGCAATCGACGCAGCGAGCGAACGACAACAACACGAAGCCAGCAGTGGCTGGGGCGCCGCTGCGAATCACGCAAGATTCGAACGGTCGCCTAGTGATCCAATCGGACGATCCACGTGCGCTCGATCTGTTTGAGGAAATATCTAGCCAGCTGATGCCGCAACCGAAGGGCTTTCACGTATTCCAACTCGAGCATCAGATGGCGACTTGGGCGGCCCTGAAGCTAGAAGATTTTTTTGAAGAGGAAGACGACAAGAACGACAATCGGCCGTGGTGGTGGTACGAAGAATTCGGCAGCGACTCAAGTGACGACAAAGTCGGCTTGGGCGATCGCCCCAAGATCAAATTTGTATCTGAGGTGGACTCGAACACGATCGTGGTTCGCAACGCGACCGATTCACAGCTGCGGACGATCAAAGAATTGCTCAAGATCTACGACATACCAGAGCCGGTCGATCCAAAGCTAGCTCGCTATACGGCGATTTATAAAGTCAAGTATTCTCGTGCCAGCCTGATTTCAGAAACGGTGAAGTCTGCATTTCCCGATTTGCTTAGCAGCAACGATCAAGTGGTTCAGCGTGGGCGCCAGAACCAAAACCAAAATCGAGGAAACGGTAGGAACGGAAATCGTGGTCAGGATGATGAAGACCGCGGCGGTGGTGGCGGCAGTAGCGGAGGATTGTTGCTCGGCCAATTGTCGATTGGTGCAGACGACACAACAAACACGCTGATTGTTTCGACAAAAGGCGAACAACTTCAAAAAGTCATCATGCCGATCATCGAACGATTGGACAAGGAAGCTGCGCAGGCGGACGTGGTCCACGTCGTTCCTCTCAAGGGTAACGCGTCGTCTGAAATCGCTGAATCGTTGGCGGCTTTATTGGGTAGCGGATCTGTGTCAAAAGGTGAAGGGGAACAAAGACCGAACGAACGCGAGCAGGACGAGGAAGAGCGTCGCCGTCGCGAAGAACAAAATCAAAATCAGAACCGAGGTGGAGGACGGCCTTTTGTCGTCCAAGGACGCCGCTGAATCGGATCCTTTCTTGTCGGCCGATTAAATGTCGCTCTCCGAGTATCGTCGTAAACGCCAGTTTTCCCGTACTCCGGAACCTGCTCCAGGCGGCGAACAGCGTAACGCAGGCTGGCGGTTTGCAATCCAAAAGCATGACGCGCGAAATCTGCACTATGATTTGCGTCTGGAACTGAACGGTCTTCTAAAAAGCTGGGCCGTT